>JBIIWK010000073.1:0-12326 GCA_044338955.1 Burkholderiaceae bacterium | reverse complement strand
AACCCGGTGCAACGCCCTGATGCGATGACGTTTACGACGCGGTGGCGACCATAGCGTTAGATGACGTTTATGAAGCGCTGCCAACTGTAGTTTTATACCCCTTGAGTCGCAGGGCGTTGGCCACCACAAAGACACTCGAAAACGCCATGGCACCTGCGGCAAACATGGGTGACAACAGTATCCCAAAATTTGGGTATAGCGCCCCGGCCGCAACCGGCACGAGCGCTGCGTTATAGGCAAAGGCCCAAAAAAGATTTTGTCGGATATTGGTGAGGGTGGCGCGCGATAAGCCGATTGCTGTCGCCACGCCTAGTAGATCATCAGACATCAACACGACAGAGGCTGATTCGATGGCAACATCGGTGCCGGTACCGATTGCGATGCCGACATCTGCCGTGGCCAGCGCAGGTGCGTCGTTGATGCCATCACCTACGAAGGCGAGTACTGCATTTGAGGGCGTCGCGGCTGTGTCGGCTGATTTCGGCTCGACTGCACCTGCTAAATCAAAGGTAGAAACACCTGTGCTGGCGCTCGCGCGCCGTAAGGCTTGCAACACGGCAACTTTGCCTTCGGGCAATACCTCAGCATGCACTTCATCAATACCCAGTTGTTGCGCCACGGCATGTGCAGTGTGTTTGTTATCGCCCGTGATCATCACGGTACGAAGCCCCAACTGCTTTAAGGCCTCGATGGCGCCGCGGGCACTGGGCTTCAGCGGATCAGCCACTGCCATCAGTGCAGCAAGTTTGCCGTCGACTGCTAAGCAGATGGGTGTTTTACCTTGCTGGCCCCATTGCTCGCTGTAATGCGCAGCCGCAGAGATGTCTATCCCCTCTGTCTGCATAAAGGCTTGTGCACCCGAACTGACAGCATGGCCGCTGACGGTGGCGCGCACGCCAGCGCCGCTGATGGCCGTGAAGCCTTGCGCTGACAGGGTCGGAAGATGATCGGCGAGTGCAGCCTGCACAATCGCGTGGGCGATCGGATGTTCAGAGTGCGCCTGCATGGCGGCCGCCCAGGACAGCAGCAGCGCCCGATCATAGGCAGGCTCTAAGACAACAAAATCAGTGAGTGCCGGTTTGCCAAGCGTTAGCGTGCCTGTTTTATCAAAGGCCACCACCTGCACATCGCGCAAGCGTTGCAACGCGTCGCCCTGGCGAAACAAGACGCCGAGTTCGGCTGCACGACCCGTACCCACCATGATTGAGGTCGGGGTTGCCAGACCCATCGCGCAGGGGCATGCGATGATCATCACCGCCACAGCATTAATCAAGGCGTGGGTGAGGCTCGGAGCGGGGCCTAACCAAAACCACACAACAAAGGTCGACAACGAGCACAAGATGATGATCGGCACAAACCATGCGGTAACGCGATCTACCAAAGCTTGAATTGGCAGCTTTGTGCCTTGCGCAGCCTCGACCATGCGAATGATGCGTGCAAGCACAGTATCGCCACCCGTGTGCGTAGTTTTAAAGGTAAAGCTGTTGGTGGTGTTTAAGGTGCCACCGGTGACGCGATCGCCCACGCGCTTGGTGACAGGAATCGGCTCACCCGTGATCATTGCTTCGTCAATGTAGGGCTGGCCTTCGGTAATGACACCATCTGTCGCGATTTTTTCACCCGGACGCACCAGAATCAGATCACCGGGCCTGACGGCATCGATGTCCATGTCGGTGGGTTGGCCGTCGATCAAGACACGGGCCTGGCGTGGCTGCAAACCAATCAGATGCTTGATGGCAGCGCCTGTGCGCCCCTTCGCACGCGCTTCAAGCGTACGACCTAATAGGATCAGGGTCACAATCACCGCGGCTGCTTCAAAATACACAAAGCGTGTGCCGGCAGGTAAGACTTGGGGTAAGTAGGTGGCCACCATTGAATAGGCCCAGGCGCTACCTGCACCCAAGGCAACGAGTGAGTTCATTTCAGGGGCCAAGCGCCACAACGCCGGTAGACCTTTGGTAAAAAAGACACGTCCTGGTCCAATCAGTACCAGTGTGGTCAAGATCGATTGGGCGACCCAACTGCGTTGCATACCAATGGTTTCATGCACAAAGTGGTGAACACCGGGTATTAGATGCCCACCCATCTCAACTAAAAAGACTGGTAATGTCAACGCGAATGCTAGCCACAGCGCTTGCATTAAGCTGCGCGTTTCAAGATCGCGTGCATCAGCCTCAGCCGAGGAGGGTGCCGCATGTTGTTCAAGCACTGAGGCCTCGTAGCCGGCTTTGCGCACAGCTGCTAACAATTTAAGTGGCGCACTGTCTTGTTGTGTGTTTGTTGAATACGCGTCTTTTAACTGCGCATTTTTTAAATTCGAGTCTGTTAGCTTCGCGTCTGCTCCGCGACTCGCCACAGGAGACCAGTCGATGTGCGCGCGCTCGGTGGCTAAGTTCACCGTCGCACTCGAAACGCCAGGTACAGATTTCAGTGCCTTTTCAACGCGTAAGACACATGAGGCACAGGTCATGCCTTGAATCGAGAGGTCTAGAGCTTCTGCGTTTTGATTTGTATGGGGGGGCATCGCTACTGTCATCGATTATGAATGATGGATGGCTAACCTTACCATTGACCGCTCAGGCAAAAGCTTGATATTCGTCAAGCGACAGAGTGTTAGCCGGTAAGTCGGAACGAGGTCGCACTGCTTGAGCGAGCGAACTAGGTGGCTTCTGGTGCTTACCCAGCAAGCCTACGTTCACTTTGCGCGCGTGATTTGAAGTAGATGCCTGATGTCGGCGGTGACGGTGTCGATGGCTTCGGTGTCAGAGGCGAGTAATCGGGCCTTGCCAAAACGATCAAAAATAAATACACCACGGCTGTGTGTGACGTCGTAGGTTTCAGCGTTGTCGCCGGGTTTGGGCTTTTCAATTTGATAGGCGATACGATAGCGTCTGGCTAGGGCGGCGACTTCATTTTCGTTGCCGGTCAGGCCAATTGCATTTTTGTTGAAGGCGTCAACATAGGCTTGCAACATATCCGGCTTGTCGCGGTGAGGGTCGACGCTGATAAATAAAATGCGAACGTCGCGCGCGTCATCACCCAGTTTAGCGAGCACTTCAGTCAGTTGCGCCATTGTTGTGGGGCATACATCGGGGCAGCTGGCATAGCCAAAAAAAACTAATACTGTTTTATTTTTTAGGTTGGCCTGAGTGACGGTTTTGTTGCCAACCCCTTTTAGCGAAAACTCAAGGTCGGGCAAATGACCACCCACGTCATAAAGCGACCACTTGTAGTCGGGTTCTGAACAGGCCGTGAGAGCCAGCAAGCTTGCGATACTCAAAAAGCGTAATAGGTAACTGAGTGTGAGCTTCATCGTTCGCTTTGTATCGCCTTTTGACTTTGATCAGGAAGCCAGCTGCCTGTGTTTACCAGCTTAGACACCGGACGACTCTGCGCAAACCGTTCGGCAAAAGCGTGCATTACGCCGCTGCCGGTGTTTCAGCGTCTGACATGCCACTGTGGCGCAACAGCGCATCGATTTGAGGTGCCCGACCTCTGAACGCTTTGAACGAGTCAGCAGCAGGGCGTACGCCGCCCACTGCAAGCACCTCTCTCTTAAAGCGTTCACCCGTGCCCGCGTCAAGCGCGCCGGTGCCCTCTAAGGCTTGACCTGCGACATGCGCATCGTTGGCCGCACGTTCTGCGGCTTCTTCAAACGCTGCAAAGGCGTCGGCCGACAATACTTCGGCCCATTTATAACTGTAATAGCCGGCGCCATAGCCGCCCGCAAACAAGTGCGAGAAACTATGCGGAAATCGATGCCACGACGGTGGGCGTATGACCGCAACCTCGTCACGCACTTGATCGAGCTGCGTCAACACCTCGGCAATCGAGAGGCCTTGGCTGCTGTTATGGACCAACATATCAAACAATGAAAACTCAACTTGTCGTACCGTTTGCATGCCGCTTTGAAAATTGCGGGCCGCAGTCATGCGGTCGTAAAGCTCGCGTGGCAAAGGCTCTTGTGTATCGACGTGCGAGGTCAGGCGTTTTAATACCGACCATTCCCAGCAAAAGTTCTCCATAAATTGCGAGGGTAATTCGATGGCATCCCATTCAACCGCTGAAAAAGCCGAGGCGCCTGGTTCGTCGACCTCAGAGAGCAAAGCATGCAGGGCATGGCCGCTTTCATGAAAGAGGGTGATGACATCATCATGCGTCAGTAATGCAGGGCGGCCACCTTGCGGGCGGGCAAAGTTACACGTTAAGTAAACGACAGGGGTCTGCACCCCGACTGTCCCAAGCTTACGACGATTGCGCTCGCTGTCGACCCAGGCACCGCCTTGTTTTGCGGGGCGCGCATAGAGATCCATTAATAGATAGCCCAGCGTCTCGCCCTTGGTATTGTGGACTGAAGCAGCCCGCACATCAGGATGCCAGCCGTTCACTTCGCAGGTTTGTAGCTCAACGTTAAACAGCGTTTGCACCACATCAAATAGCCCGCTGAGTACGCGGGGTTCAGTGAAATATTGTTTAACTTCATCATCAGAATAAGCATAGCGTGCCTCGCGCAGGCACTCAGAGGCAAAGGCATTGTCCCAAGGCTCGAGATCTGCCAAGCCCAGTTCAGTTTTTGCGTAGGCTTTGAGTTCAAGCAGGTCGCGCTCAGCAAAAGGTTTAGCGCGCTGCGCCAATTGCCGCAAAAAGTCTGTGACCTCTAAGTCGTTATTGGCCATTCGGGTTTGCAAGCGAAGTTCGGCAAAATGCTTAAAGCCCAACAGCTTGGATTCTTCGGCGCGCAAGGCCAGAGCCTGCTCAATCAATGCCGAGTTATCAAACTCTGGGGCACCTTGTTCAGACGCACGGGTGGCATACGCTTTGTAAAGAGTCTGTCGCAACTCTCGATCTTGCGCGTATTGCATAACAGGCAGATAGCAAGGCATCTTCAAATTAAGAGTCCAGCGTTCGGCCTCTGGGTCTTTGAGCGAAGCGATGACGTCTTCGGGTACGCCGTCTAAACGTTTGCGATCTTCAATCACAAGCGACCAGGCATCGGTTGCGTCCAGGACGTTTTCAGAAAACTTTTGCGAGACTTGCGACTGCTGGTCAGACACTTCAGCGTAGCGGGTACGTGCTTCGCCTTGCAATTCGACCCCGCTGAGTTTGAAGTCACGCAACGCCAGTTCAATCACCCGTTTGCGCGCGGGTGACCAGTTTTTAAAATCGGGGCTGAGATGCAGGCGCTGATATTGGGTGTACAGACCCACATGCAAACCGACCCAGGTCGAGAACTCAGTAATTTGCCCGAGCATGGCGTTATAGACGTCGCGCAGTTCGGGCGTATTCACGACCGAATTCAAATGACCAGCGACTGACCAGGCGCGCCACAACGGCTCTGAGGCATCATCAAGTGGTGTCACGATGGCATCCCAACTCGCCTCAAGCGCCGGGTTCGCGGCTGCAATGACGGCTTCACGTGCTACGCCAAGTAATTGCTCGATCGCGGGGGTGATGTGCTCGGGTTTGATCGCCGCATAATCGATCAGTACATCCATTGAAACAAGTAGAGGGTTCGTCATTTGAGTTCGATTGTTTTGAGCGATTGAGTTCGATTATGTTTAGTTATTCAGCCCGCTTATGCTGAGTGCGTTCGGCGGCCTCTAGCGTATTGACTAACAACATAGCGATTGTCATGGGCCCAACGCCACCAGGCACTGGGGTGACCGCACTGGCTACTTGAATGACGCTGTCAAAATCAACATCGCCACACAGTTTTCCATCGGCGCCACGGTTGATTCCGACATCGATCACAACGGCACCCGGTTTGATCATGCTGCCATCAATCATGCGTGGCTTACCGGTGGCCACCACCACGATATCAGCATGACGGGTATGCCAGCTCAGATCGCGGGTCTTTGAGTTGCAGATCGTCACCGTCGCACCTGCGCTTTGCAGCAGCATCGTCATTGGTTTGCCAACGATGTTGCTGGCGCCAATCACCACGGCGACCGCACCACGCAATTGCACGCCCTCAGACTCAAGCATCTTCATCACCCCATAAGGTGTGCAGGGACGAAACAAGGGCTTGCCGGTCATCAATAAGCCCGCGTTGCTGACGTGAAAGCCATCGACATCTTTTTCGGGGGCGATGGTTTCAATCACTAAATGCGAATCGATATGTGCAGGTAAGGGCAGTTGCACCAAGATGCCATGAATGGCTGGGTCGGCGTTGAGGGCGCGAACGCGGTCAAGCAGTTCAGCTTGCGTCATGCTGGATGGATATTGCTCGAGCACCGAGTGCAAACCCGCTTTTTGGCACGCGACGACTTTATTTTTTACGTACACCTGCGACGCTGGGTCGCTACCGACTAAGACTACTGCTAAGCCGGGTTTTGTTCCGGTTGCGACAAGGGCTGCGGTGCGTACTGCAACCTCTTCACGAATTTTTGCTGCTAACGCAACACCGTCAATGATTCTACCGGCCATTAATTAACCTCGGGTTTGGCGAGGGCCACTTTCATTAGGTCAGCGACGGTGGTGACTTGTAGTTTTTCCATAATATTGGCGCGATGCGCTTCAACTGTTTTGATACTAATGCCTAAGTCATCGGCAATTTGCTTGTTGAGTCGGCCTGCAACGATACGTTCAAGCACCTGTTGCTCGCGAGAGGTGAGGCGCGCCAACATGGCTTCATGTTGACGTACGGCTTTCGCTTGGGTCAGACGTTGATTGGCTTGCTCGAACATGCGGCCCACGATTTCGCGCAGGGCAGTCTCATCCAACGGCTTTTCAAGAAAATCAACCGCACCTTTTTTCATGGTGGATATCGCCATGGGGATATCGCCATGGCCGGTAATGAATACCACAGGCATTGTCGATTTGCGTGCAATCAATTGCTCTTGCAATTCAAGGCCACTCATGCCGGGCATACGGACATCGACAATCAAGACGCCGGGTTGTTGCTCATCGTATTCAGCTAAAAAAGATTCGGCGCTGGCGTAGGCCCGCACGCGATAGCTGTTGGCTTCGAGTAGCCACCTTAATGAGTCGCGTACCGCCTCGTCATCGTCAACGATGTAAACGGTACTGGCTACTTGGGGCAGATTCATGCAGGTAACTCCTCGGACTGATTGTCTAGCTGGATGGCGTCAGGATCAACGCAGGGTAGTGTAAAGCGAAAAATAGTACCGCCTTCTGGATTGCTGGTTGCCCATAGGCGGCCGTGGTGCGACTCAATGATCGTGCGGCAGATATTAAGCCCCATGCCGAGGCCTTCGGATTTTGTGCTGAAGAAAGGCTCGAACAGCCGCTCGGGGTCGGTGAGGCCATGACCGTGATCAATGACGGCGAGTTCGATCTGATTGTCATGTACGGTGACTTGTAGCAAGAGTGTGTCAACCGCACTTTGATCCATGGCTTCAAGACCATTTTTTAGCAAGTTGAGTAACACTTGTTCGATCAAAATTGGGTCAGCGAGTACGTCTGGCAAATTGTCTGGGATGTTGGTTGCAATGGCCACGCGATGCTTACGCGAATGAATTTCAGCCAAGCTCACGGCGTTATCGATCACGGTCTGTAACTGCAGCGCCTGGCGACGCGGTTCGCTGCGTTTCACAAACTCACGGATGCGGCTGATGATTTTTCCGGCGCGCTGTGCTTGCGCTGCAGTTTTCTCAAGTGCGGGCAAAAGGGTATTCATATCGGTATTGCCGGCTTTGACCATGGCAACAATCCCCATGCTGTAGTTGGCGATCGCGGTTAACGGTTGGTTCAGTTCGTGCGCTAACGACGAGGCCATTTCACCCATTGTTGTGAGACGACTGGTGATTTGAATTTTTTCTTGTTGAATTCTTGAAGTTTCTTCGTGTTGTCTACGTTCGGTAATGTCGCGCGCGACCTGCAGCCGAACCTTTCGGCCATCGGTCCAGGCCAGCATGCGATGCTGCACTTCAAACCAGCGCTGGACAGAAGTCGAAAATATTTCAACCGATTCTTCGGTGTAACGGCCACGACGACCGGCTAACAATTCATGGTGCCCACTGGTTTGAGCACCAAAGAAACGCCGATAGGTGCGGTTGGCAAATAAGAGCTCGAGACCGTCTTCTGTGTCGGCAGTGACTGAGATCGCGTCGTCAAGACCTTCAAGCACGGTCATGAAACGCTCGTGCGCGGCAGTCAGAGCCTCGCGAATGCGTTTGGGCTCGGTAATGTCAGTCATTGAGGTCATCCAGCCGACTTGCGTGCCTTGCGGGTCAAGCAGGGGCGAGACATACATGCGCGCGTTAAAGCGCGAACCGTCACGGCGCTGAGCCTCGAGTTCAATGCCTGAGCTTGGCGCTTTACCCGTCATCAGGTTATCAAGCGTTTGCTGATGTGATTCGTAACGCCCGGGCACCCAGTACGGAAACGGTGGCAAGCGGCCAATCAGATCGGCTTCGTTCCAGCCAATCATTCGACAAAACGCTGGGTTGACATAAGCGATGCGGCCTTCGAGGTCAATGACACGCATGCCTGTTGACATCGAGTTTTCCATGGCGCGTCTGAAACCAGTTTCGGCGATGAGTGCTGCCTCGGCTTCAGAGCGGTAGCGGGTGTAACGCCACAACATGAGCAAGGCGATCACAATCACAACAGATAAGGCTACCACCACCCAGATCAAACGATGCTGGCGTAACTCTTGATCAATCGTGACGAACATGACGCTGCCGTCATGAATGCGTTGCAGCCAAAAGAACACCCCCATGACGCAGGCGTACAACACCAAGACCAGCATGGGCGTGAGCCAATACCACCTGCGGCGACGCAAGCGGGCTTGATCAAGAAAAGGCGTGGCGAGTACCGACTTTGCGGGGTTAGACATACGTGCAATCCATAAGGTGGACATTTTAGTCGCGTTAGCCCGTGTTTTCGCTTGACAAGGCAAATGTCGACTCAAAGTGTGTAAGTCTTTTCATAATATGAAAAGCTATACCGCAACATGAAATAATTGTTGCCGCAGGCGTCAGGAGTACCTAGAATGCCGCAAATACCCAAAAAACAGGTAGCCTGACATACCAAGCAGGCTATCACCACGGAGATTGCCATGGCACCACAAGCTGCCGCATTCAATGCATTAAACGATGCCGATGCACTCGAAACTCAAGAATGGCTCGACGCCCTTGCGGCCGTGCTCGATCGCGAGGGCCCAGAGCGCGCGCATTATTTGCTTGAGCGCTTAACGGATTTAGCGCGCCGCTCGGGTGCGCATATTCCATTCTCGGCTAACACGGCCTATCTCAACACCATTCCGGCTGGGCAAGAACCTCCGCACCCAGGCAATCTAGAGTTAGAGGCGCGCATTCGTCACTACATCCGCTGGAACGCGATGGCGATGGTGGTTCGGGCGAATAAACATAACCCTCCTGATGGCGGAGATCTAGGCGGGCACATTGCCTCGTTTGCTTCGCTGGCCACAATGATTGGCTGCGGTCAAAATCATTTCTGGCATGCCGACACCCCCGAGCGCGGTGGCGACTTGGTGTATTTTCAAGGTCACTCATCCCCCGGTGTCTATGGTCGCGCCTATCTTGAAGGTCGCTTAACTGAAGACCAACTGAATAATTTCAGGCAAGAAGTGGGTGGCAAAGGTTTATCGTCTTACCCGCACCCCAAATTGATGCCCGAGTTCTGGCAATTTCCAACGGTGTCGATGGGCTTAGGCCCGTTGATGGCGATCTATCAGGCGCGCTTTTTGAAATATCTGCATGCCCGTGGCATCGCCGATACCAGTCAGCGCAAGGTTTGGGTATTTTGCGGCGATGGCGAGATGGACGAGCCTGAGTCATTGGGCGCCATTAGCTTGGCTGCGCGCGAAAAGCTCGACAACCTGATCTTTGTGATCAATTGCAATCTGCAGCGTTTAGATGGCCCAGTGCGTGGCAACGGCAAAATCATTCAAGAACTTGAAGGCGATTTCCGTGGCAGCGGCTGGAACGTCATCAAAATGATCTGGGGCGGTTATTGGGATCCTTTGCTCGCAAGCGACAAAGAAGGGATCTTGCGCAAGATTATGGAAGACACCGTCGATGGCGAGTATCAAGCCTACAAAGCGAACGACGGCAAGTTTGTACGCGACCATTTTTTCGGCAAGCACCCAAAGCTGCTCGAGATGGTGTCACGCATGAGCGATGAAGACGTTTGGCGCTTAAATCGCGGTGGTCACGATCCACACAAAGTGTATGCAGCGTTTGCCGCTGCCTCAGAGCACACGGGTCAACCGACAGTCATTTTGGCCAAGACGATTAAAGGTTATGGCTTAGGGCACATTGCTCAGGCTAAAAATCCGTCGCATCAGCAAAAGAAATTAGACATTGATACCATTCGCGAATTTCGCGATCGTTACAACATTCCGGTGCCTGATAGCAAGCTTGAAGAGCTGCCGTACTACAAGCCCGCCGAAGACTCACCTGAAACCATGTACTTGCACGAGCGCCGCAAAGCGCTTGGCGGCTATCTGCCTAAGCGTCGCACACGTGCCGACGAAAATCTCAAGGCTCCTTTGCTTGAAGTGCTTCGCCCGGTGCTTGAGCCCACCGCTGAGGGTCGTGAAATCTCGACCACACAGGCTTTTGTACGCGTCTTGAATCAAGTGTTGCGCGACAAAGAGATTGGCCCGCGCGTGGTGCCAATTTTGGCTGATGAATCACGTACCTTTGGTATGGAAGGATTATTCAGACAGATCGGTATCTATGCCCCTGAGGGCCAAAAATATATACCTGTCGATAAAGATCAGGTCATGTACTACCGCGAAGCCGCGGATGGGCAGTTGCTGCAAGAGGGTATTAACGAAGCGGGTGCGTTTAGTTCGTGGATTGCGGCAGCAACCTCGTACTCGACCAACAACCGCATCATGGTGCCGTTCTATATTTATTACTCGATGTTTGGTTTTCAGCGAATTGGCGACTTGGCTTGGGCCGCTGGCGACATGCAGGCACGCGGCTTCTTGTTAGGTGGTACCGCTGGGCGCACAACGCTTAACGGTGAAGGCTTGCAACACGAAGACGGCCATAGCCATATCTTTTCGTCGACGATTCCAAATTGCGTGTCATACGACCCGACTTTTGCGCACGAAGTGGCTGTGATTATTCAGCACGGCATGAAGCGCATGATCGAAGATCAAGAGAACGTCTATTTCTATTTGACGTTGATGAATGAAAACTACGCGCAGCCTGGTCTGACCAAGGGCGACGAGGCTGGCATCATTCGCGGCATGTATCGCCTGAAAAAGGGCGGCAAAAATAAGATTAAGGCGCAGTTGTTAGGCTCAGGTACCATTTTGCGTGAAGTGATGGCCGGTGCAGAGTTGCTTGAAAAAGATTGGGGCGTATCGGCTGACATCTTTAGCGTCACCAGTTTTACTGAGTTGCGACGTGATGGCTTAGATTGCGAACGTCACAACATGCTGCATCCTAGTACTAAAGCGAAGGTGCCTTACGTGACCAGTCTGTTAGAAAAAACAGAAGGCCCCATCATTGCCTCGACTGACTACATGAAGCTTTTTGCGGATCAGATTCGCCCGTTTATGCCAAAGAGTCGGGCTTATAAAGTGTTGGGGACCGATGGCTTTGGCCGTTCAGATTTTCGCACAAAGCTGCGCGAACACTTTGAGGTTGATCGTCACTTTGTCGTGTTGGCTACCTTGCGAGCATTGGCTGATGAGGGCACTGTCCCTGTTAGCCAAGTGGCCGCGGCAATCAAGAAATACGGCATTGATCCCGATAAAGCCAACCCCCAATACGCTTAATTAAAGAGATCCATTATGAGTAACATCACAGCTATTGAAGTTCCAGACATTGGGGATTTCGACACCGTTGAAGTGATTGAAATTTTGGTCAAGGTCGGCGATGTGGTTAAAGCCGAACAAAGTCTGATCACTGTTGAGTCTGATAAGGCCTCAATGGAAATCCCCACCTCGATTGCCGGTATTGTCAAAGCGATTGCGGTGAAGGTGGGCGATAAGATCAAACAAGGCAGTGTGATGCTGAGTGTTGAAGCGACTGCACCAGGCAGTGCTGCAGCGCCTGGTGCGTCAGCGGCTCCGTCAACCAGCGCTGCGGCCCCTAACGCTGAGAACTCAAGCGCTCAGAACTCAAGCGCTGGCGCTGCGAGTGGTCAGTCTGGCAGTGTTCAAGCTTCGGCAACTGCTGCGAGTGCGTCAACGAGCGCTAATTCGGCAGCTTCAGCGGCAGCTGCCAGCGCAGCAACGCACGGTGCACCTTCAGCGGCAGTAACAGCTGCTGCGTCGCCTTCGGCTGGCAAGCTTGAACTGCCAGTTTCAACAGCCGGCCTGCCACACGCTTCGCCTTCGGTGCGAAAGTTTGCGCGCGAACTTGGTGTTGATCTTGCGC
>JBIIWK010000320.1:0-3592 GCA_044338955.1 Burkholderiaceae bacterium | reverse complement strand
CTTGACCAGCCTTCTCAGCCATCATGCGTGCCGCACCAAAAATCATCGTATAGGTTTTATGGATGTCAGAGTTGCACAAGGCTAACCAACGGCGCGCCTCTGAGCGTGCTTTGAGTGAATCACCACCCAACAACTTGGCTTCAGGATTTTTCTCGGCAAGGTACTCGAGAATGGCAATGTTTTGCGTCAGGGTAAAACCCTCATCATCAATGGCAGGTACAGCACCTAAGGGGCTGATGTTGATGAAGGGCGCAACTTTTAAACCTTCGCGCGACACCGGAATATATTCAAACGATTTACCAATCCAATTCAAGGCAATGTGATCAACCAGTGAACAGGCGCCAGGAAGTCCGTAGAGTTTCATATTTATTTCCTTTTTAATTAAAACTTACCAGATTGATAATCGTGCACCGCCTGTTCGATCTCAGCACGAGTGTTCATGACAAAGGGCCCATACTGCACCACCGGCTCGCCAATCGGTGCGGCCGCCAGCACCAGAAAGCGTGTGTCTGACTCAAGGCTATTGACTTGCACGCTGGCACCCGAACCCAACACGGCCAGGTGTCGCGCACCAATGCGCTCATCGCCCACCATTGCTTCACCCTCATACACATAGACAAAGGCAGTGTGACCCGCCGTGATGGGCTCAAGAAACTGCCCGTGGGCGCCCATGTGCACATCCAGCATTAACGGGGCGGTTGTCATACCCTGTAACGGACCAGCAATTGGATCAAGCCCATTGCTGTAGGTACCCGCAATGACTTTCACGGTGCCCGAACCATCTAACAAATCCACCACAGGCATGGTGGGCGAGGGGATGTCGCGATACGCGGGCGGGCACATTTTTTCGTCTGAGGGCAAATTGATCCACAACTGAAACCCATGCATGCGACCTTCGGTTTGTTGGGGCATCTCAGAGTGGATCACACCGCGACCGGCGGTCATCCACTGCACATCACCGGGGCCCAGATCGCCACGGTTTCCCATGTGATCT
Organism: Burkholderiaceae bacterium; assembly: GCA_044338955.1. Classification (GTDB taxonomy): domain Bacteria; phylum Pseudomonadota; class Gammaproteobacteria; order Burkholderiales; family Burkholderiaceae_B; genus Zwartia. The sequence continues at coordinate 2,598 of JBIIWK010000320.1, read as the reverse complement.
TGGTGCAACATGCGACCATCAAGCATGTAGGTCACCGTTTCAAAGCCACGGTGTGGATGGTCAGGAAAACCACCAATATAGTCAGACGCCTCGTCAGTTGCGAACTCGTCAAGCATCAAAAATGGGTCAAGATTCAGTTCGTGCGAGTAAGAGTAGACCCGTAACAATTTGACCCCGGCGCCATCGTGGGTAGGGCGGCCAGGCAAGATTTGCTCGACTTGGCGGATATCGGTTGGTGCTGAGGGATGAGACATTTGAAAGCTCCTGATCATGACGACTGCTCAGGCTCTAGTCTAAGTGATAGCAATGGGGTATTGCGGGGCTTTGACCCGCCGATTCGGTGAAAATGAAGCAATCGCTTAACCAAAAAGCCCAAAAGGTCGTTTCATTCCTAAAAGTGGAGCAAAGCGCGTCATTTAGCCGTAAGCTTTCTTTAAAAAAAGGCTAAGATCACGGTTACTTTTACATGAGGATCTAGCGCATGAGCCGCCCATTTAAGATTGCAGTACTGCCAGGTGATGGTATTGGTAAAGAAGTGATGCCTGAGGGCTTGCGGGTCTTAGAGACCGCTTCTAAGAAATTTGGTTTAAACCTTGAGTTTCGCCACTTTGACTGGGCATCTTGCGACTATTACGCCAAAACCGGGCAAATGATGCCTGATGATTGGAAAGCCCACCTCATCGAATGCGATGCGATCTATTTTGGCGCCGTAGGTTGGCCAGCCATTGTGGCCGATCACACTTCGCTTTACGGCTCGTTGCTGAAGTTTCGCCGTGAGTTTGATCAATACATTAACTTGCGTCCTGTACGTTTGTTTGACGGCGTGCCTTGCCCGTTGGCAAACCGTAAGCCAGGCGATATCGACTTTTTTGTCGTTCGCGAAAACACCGAAGGCGAGTACTCAGCCGTAGGCGGCAAGATGTTTGAAGGCACCGATCGCGAGATCGTGTTGCAAGAATCAATCTTTACCCGCATTGGTTGCGACCGCGTTTTGCGCTTTGCGTTTGAATTGGCGTCACGTCGTGCGCGCAAGCACTTGACCATCGCAACAAAATCGAACGGCATCGCCATCAGCATGCCTTATTGGGATGAGCGTGCCGCCGAAGTCGGCAAAGACTATCCTGGCATCACCACCGACAAACAGCACATCGATATTTTGTCAGCGCGTTTTGTGTTGCAACCTGATCGTTTTGATGTGGTCGTGGCATCGAACTTATTCGGCGACATTTTGTCGGATCTGGGCCCAGCGTGTACCGGCACGATTGGCTTAGCCCCTTCGGCCAACCTAAATCCCGATCGCACGTTTCCGTCATTGTTTGAACCTGTTCACGGTTCAGCACCTGACATCTACGGTAAAAAAATCGCCAACCCGGTCGCCATGATCTGGTCGGGTGCGTTGATGCTTGAGTATCTTGGCCTTGGCTTGCCTGAAGCAGATCAAAAGCCTTACCTCGACGCGCACAATGCAATCGTGAAAGCCATCGAAGAAATCTTGGTGACTGGCCCGCATACACCTGACCTGGGTGGCAAAGCGCACACGCACGATATGGGTGAGGCGATAAGCAAGATCTTGGCGAAGTAATTCTTTCACTGAGTCAGGCACGATGCAGCCGTTGCACAACAGCGGTTGCGGGCGGTAAACACCACATTTAAGCAAGCCTCGTAGTTATAAGCGAGGCTGCTATTTTTATAACGAGACAACAATGACACAAGCATCGCGGCTGAACACTCGACGTCAACTAGTTTTAGGTGGCTTAGGCGCTGCTGTCGGCGCAGCGCTGCCAACTGCCTTTGCGCAAAGCGCATCGTTTCCTAATCGTGCGATAACTTTTATCTGCCCCTGGCCCGCAGGCGGCACAGGCGACACGACGATGCGCGCGTTGGCGCACGTTGCCTCGCGCGAACTGGGTCAACCTGTTGTGGTTGAGAATCGAGTGGGCGCGGCGGGCATGATTGGTGCAAAAGCGTTGGCCTCTGCTAAGCCAGATGGCTACACCATCGGACAACTCGCGATTTCTGTGACGCGGTTTGCGCAGTTAGGAATGGTTCAAGTCGATCCGCTCAAAGACTACAGTTTTTTAGCGATGGCCTCGGCGCAAACTTTCGGGATTGTGGTTCAGCCAGACTCACCCTTTAAAAACCTGCTTGAGATGGTGGCCTTCGCGAAAGCGAATCCTGACAAACTGACGTACTCGACCTCAGGTATTGGCGGACAAACCCATGTTGGAATGGAAGAGTTTGCCTTGGCTGCAGGGATCAAGCTGACGCATGTACCCTATAAAGGTGGCGCGCCCGCGCTGCAAGGATTGTTGGGTGGGCAAGTTGATATGCTGGCGGATTCAAGTTCGTGGTCTGCACTTGTAGAGGCAAAGAAGCTTGTGTTGCTGGCGACTTGGGGGGCAGAGCGCTTACCGCGTTTCAAAGAAGTGCCAACGCTAAAAGAGTTAGGTTTTGGCGTGGTCAATGACGCGCCCAATGGTGTGGCGGCACCGACAGGCCTTGAGCCCGCGATTGAGAAAAAGCTTGCGGCGGCTGTAGCTGTTGCTGTCAATAGCCCCGAGTTCAAAGCCGCTTGCGAAAAAATCGATGCGCCTGTGA
>JBIIWK010000319.1:0-3612 GCA_044338955.1 Burkholderiaceae bacterium | reverse complement strand
CGCCAGCCCACTCAAGGCCAGGCACAGTGCCTGCGCCACCCTGGCTGCCGTGCATACCGCCCCCGATCACACCAAGATCGGCGCGATTCAAACCCGCTGCGCGTACACGCACTAAGACCTGATCGGCTGTTGGGATAGGCTTTGGCGCCTCGGTAATATGAAATCCTTCACTGGTCAATACGGCTGCTTTCATGTTTAGTCTCCAGGATCTATAAAAGTTGTTTTAATCGCACTTTGCACTCATGCCACCATCGACAATGAGTTCGGTGCCGGTAATGAAACGCGCCTCATCCGAGGCTAAAAACAATACTGCGTTTGCGGTATCGCGACCATCGCCCATAAATGACATCGGAATGCGCGCCTGCCTACGCTTTAACAAGCCCTCGGCGTCGCCACCGGCTTGCGCACCTGCAAGCACCGCTTCAACAAGAGGCGTGTGCAACAAGCCTGGCAATACTGAGTTTACGCGGATGCCTTTCTTAGCGTACTCAACAGCAACGACTCGCCCAAACTGGATGACACCAGCTTTTGCGGCAGCGTAACCCACTTGTGGTGCGCCTGAAAAACGAATCCCTGAGGTCGACGAGATGTTGACAATCGAGCCAGCACCTTTGGCTTCCATGATGGGCATCACATATTTGCACATCAAGAAAACGCTCTTAAGATTGATGTCGATCTGAGAATCCCAATTTTCTTCGCTCAGTTCGATCGGGCCACCGCGCACAGGACCGCCCACGTTGTTGACCAAGATATCCACGGTGCCGTATTGCTTGATGCACGCGGCAACCAACCCTTGAATCGCCTTGCTATCGGTGACATCGCAGGTATAAGGCGTGACATCACCGTCAAATTCTTTGATCAACGCCAGCGTGTCGGTCATCGCTGCCATATCTTTATCTACTGCGAATACGCGCGCACCTTCTTGTGCAAAGCGCATGGCAATCGCCCTGCCATTGCCCCAGCCTGGGCCAACACAGCCTGCACCCGTGATAATCGCGACTTTGTTTGCGAGCCTACCGTGAGAATGATTCATGCGAACTCTTTGAAAATTATCTTAAGGGGTGGTTGAGGTGAGGCCACCATCGACCACAATCGTTTGACCTGTGATGTAGCGCGCTTCGTCGCTTGCTAAAAACACAACCGTATTGGCTACATCCCAGGCGTCGCCCATGTAACCTGCGGGCACCTGCTTATGCCGATGTGCCACAAAACCTTCAAAATCGCCTTTGGCGTATTTGTCGGCTAGGCGCTTCACCAAGGGCGTAAACACCAAGCCAGGTGCGACGCAGTTTAGACGTACGCCACGTTCGGCATACAACACGCCGGTCGTTTTAGTCAGTTGCATCAGCGCGGCCTTACCTGCTGCGTAGCCCACTTGAGGTTTGCCCACGTAGCGCAAGCCCGCCACAGACGAAATACTCACGATCGAACCCTTACCCTGTGCCTCCATAATGGGCAGCACATATTTACACGCCAAGAACGCAGCCTTGACGTTGATGTCCATCTGATCATCCCAGATCTGCTCGCTCATACTCACTGGATCACCGGGCTCAGACCGACCGACATTGTTAATCAAAATATCGATGCGTCCGTACTGAGCCATACAGGCGTCGACTAATTTCTTTACCTCGTCGGCTTGCGTCGCATCAGCGGTAATGACGTGTGCAATGCCGCCTTCCTCTTCAATAATTTTTTTAGTTTGCTGAGCCGCTTCGAGATTGAGGTCAGACCCGAAGATGCTAGCGCCTTGCCTCGCCAAGGCAACAGAAATCGCCTTGCCGTTACCCCAACCTTCACCAAGCGTGCCGCAACCCGTCACCAAGGCGACTTTGCCATCTAATCTAAACACAGTGATTCCTTAATGATCTTGAAAGATTTTTAGTTATATTACCTGCCCAACATCAGCGCGGCAAAAGCACGCTGAACGTCTGGGTGAGCCGTATAGAAAACGGTCATGATCGGGCCAGTGCGTACCACCAAGCGCGGGGCAATCAGCCAGCTCAAAGCAGGCAAATAAATGAACTTTGCCTGCCGTATGTCGGCGATGTTCACTTGTTTTTTCCAAACCCACGTCTGTGTGATCACTCCGTTCTTGATCGAAGTGCGGCTTTTCAGGATCCAGTAGTACACCACCAGAACAATCGCTAAGGCGGCTCCCCACAACAATCCCGCCGATAGCGAAAAGGACTGCCAATCCATCAGGCGTGAGGCGCGGGCACCCCAAACAATCAGTGCGCCGACCAACACAGACGCCAACAACTTAATTAAAGCAGTGAAGGCAGGGCCCTCTGCCTCAAGAGGTACCTGTTGCCCCATGGCTTCAGGGGGGCTAGAGACTACCGAAGAGCTGGCTTTGTTTGTCGAGCCCGCTTCGGGGTTGGCGACAGGCTGCGTTGTCGCATCAGTCATTTTTTTATTTGTTGCCTTTCATGAGACCACGCATCAGATCATTGACCGTGTCTTGCTCGCTTTGCGCATCTGACTGCTGCAAATCATTTTCAGGAATTTCGATACGGATCGTACTGAGATCCACCTGTACCGGCTTATCCAAAAATACCGTCACCGTCTGCGGAAAGATGATCACAATCGCAACAAGAAGCAGTTGCAAGGCAACCCAAGGAATCGCACCTAAATAGATGTCGCGTGAGAGCACCTTGCCTGGCAACGACCCCGCCTTGAACAGGCTATCTGCAGTACTACGCAAATAGAATAAGGCGAAGCCAAAAGGTGGGTGCATAAAGCTTGTTTGCATATTGACGCACAGCAGCACGCCAAACCAAATCATATCGATGCCAAGCTTGTTAGCGACTGGCGCAAGCATGGGCAGAATAATAAAAGCGATTTCAAAGAAGTCTAAAAAGAAGGCCAAAAAGAAAACGAAGACATTGACGACAACTAGAAAGCCGATCTGCCCACCGGGCAACCCAGATAGAAGGTGCTCAATCCATATAGCACCATCAACACCTTGAAAGACGAGAGAGAACACCCGCGAGCCAATCAAGATAAAGACCACCATGGCCGTAATACGCATGGTGCCTGTCATGCCATCCCGAATAATTGACCAATTCAAACGGCCGTGTACCGCAGCCAACAAGATCGCACCCATCGCGCCCATCGCACCCGCCTCAGTAGGTGTCGCGATGGCGTAACTCATGCCGGGTAAACCGCCCATGCTGCCCAGCACGGCAAAAATTAAAAGCGCTGACGGGATGATGCCGCGCAGGCATTTTTTCCAGAGCGTCCAACCGTGCAGCGTGCGGGCCGTCGCAGGCAGGCCGGGTACATGCCCAGGCGCTACCTTTGAGAGCACAAAGGTGTAAATCAGAAAGATCAACACTTGCAAAATCGAGGGGCCCCAAGCACCTTTATACATATCACCGACCGAGCGTCCTAGCTGATCGGCCATCACCACCAGCACGAGTGATGGCGGTACAAGTTGTGTAATCGTGCCCGAGGCTGCAAGCACCCCTGTGGCATAGCGCATGTTGTAGCCATACCGCATCATGACGGGCAGCGAAATCATCGCCATCGCGATCACTTGGCCAGCGACCGTACCGGTAATCGCACCTAGGATGAAACCAACCAGAATGACTGAATAGCCCAAGCCGCCGC
>JBIIWK010000318.1:0-3619 GCA_044338955.1 Burkholderiaceae bacterium | reverse complement strand
ATTGTGGGCGTCTTTTCATGGTTGCTAGGCAAAACATTAAAAATGAATGGCGCCACAAGCTTTGCCGTGTCAGCGAACATTTTTGTTGGAATGGTTGAAGCGCCTTTGCTCATACGGCCGTATCTGGCCCATCTCAGTCGCTCTGACCTGTTTGTGGTCATGGCCTCGGGCATGTCTTGTATCGCAGGCACCGTTTTAGTGATCTACGCCAGTGTGCTCAGTCAGATTGTTCCAGATGCAGCAAGCCATCTCTTGATTTCTTCGCTGGTCAGTGCACCCGCGGTCATTATGCTCGCCCGCCTGATGATCCCGCAAAGTCCGGCTACCGCTCAAACCGCCTTTCAACCCACCTCAACCTACGGCAGCACAATGGATGCCATTGCGACGGGCACGGGTGATGGGGTGCGACTGGTTGTCAATATTGCTGCGATGCTGATTGTGCTGGTAGCACTTGTCGCACTTGCGAATGGTGCTCTTGCGCTAATGCCAAATGTTGCAGGAGCCCCACTCACGCTGCAACGCATGTTAGGCGTACCCATGCAGCCAATTGTGTGGATGCTTGGGATCCCCTGGGCTGAAACCAGCGTGGCAGGTCAACTATTAGGTACCAAAATTGCTTTGAACGAGATGATTGCCTATCTTGATTTGGCCAAACTACCCGAAGGAGCACTGTCTGCGCGCAGCCAACTGATCATGACTTATGTCTTATGCGGCTTTGCTAATTTTGGCAGCTTGGGGATTGTGATTGGCGGCCTAGGAGCAATGGCGCCAGCCAGGCGCCCAGAAATTATCGCCTTAGGACTACGTTCGGTGCTGGTGGGTGCGATGGCAACCTGCATGAGCGCTGCGGTGGTTGCCATCGTGCTGGCTTAACGGGGAAGTACACCAGCAGTCACCCGCTGAGTAGGTGAATGCAGCTGCGCTTACCATGACCCTCGTTTAGTGATCGAAGCGGTCTAGTACATGTCCCGGACCCTCTTCGAGCTCAACATAATCCTTACCGTCGTGCACCAAGCAACCGTTCACCCACACGCCGTGAATGCCAAGCCCCGAGCGAACTTTTCTTGAGCCGCCGCCGGGTAAATCATTCAAGGTTGCGACCTTTGACTTGCCAACAGTCGCTGGATCGAACAGCAGCATATCGGCAGGGCTACCCACTAACAGACGCCCGCGATTGGGGATTTTGAAGCGATCGGCCGCCTCGCTGGTGAGAAGGCGAATACCTTCTTCTAGTGAAAAATAACCCGTCTCGCGAACCCAGTGCGACAAGAAATGCAAGCCAAACGCTGCATCGCACATGTAAATCAAATGCGCACCCGCATCAGATAACGTCACAACCGCCGAGGGATGCTTAAGCAAGGGCGCCACACCCTCGTCGATATGATTAAAGAACTTACCGGTAAAGTGAGTATGTAAATTCTCTTTGACAGACAAATCAAAAAACGCATCAAGTGGGTCTTTGCCCCATTTTTTACCTAGCGCTTCGATTGTCAATCCCTCAAGGTCAGCGTGCTCAGCAAGCGCTGTTTCCCCGACTTCAAGATATTTCCAGTCACCTAAAAACAAAATTCCTGTCTTTGGATTTTTTAGGTTTTCGCGTAACGCGTTGCGAAAAGCTGGATCCAAGTAGACTTTTTTGATTTCGTCGGCTGACTTGTTTTTAATTGCATCAAAAGCCGAGTGGCTGATCAGCGGATAGGGCTCAGCCAAAGTGAAGTCAAACGAGAGTGGCTGACAGCTAGTCAAGATATACACCTCGCTACCACGCGCACGCATCTCTGCCGCTTTGTTGTAGTACGTGATGGCTAGGTCTGGATTTGCCGGGTTATACATCGACAGTACCGTCGAAATAAACGCAGGCCGACCGCTATTGATTGACACTTTCTCCATGACTTCGGGCGTAGCACGCGAACCCGTTGCCATCATGAACACGCCCTTGTTGGTCTCGCCCAACACGCCCGTTAGCGCCAATAACTCTTGCTCTGAGGCAATCGTCGAGGGCATCGGACGCCCAGCGTAGCCACTATGGTTAGGCGAAAACGAAGAAGCAAAACCGATTGCACCAGCGTTCATCGCATCACGGACGAGTTGACACATCGCCTCAAGTTCTTGCGGTGAGGGCTCGGCTTTTTCTGAGCCTGCTTCGCCCATCACAGCAGTGCGCACCACTGAATGTCCAACAAACACTGCAGTATTCAGATACGGCTTAATGCCACGCAACTGATCCATATATTCTTTAAAGGTCTCAAACCCCCAATTGACACCAGTCAATAGCGAGGTCAAATCCATCCCTTCGACCACTGACAAATTCTTCATCATGGTTTCGCGCTGCGGCGCGGGGCATGGTGCAATCCCAAAACCACAGTTACCCATCACGACAGTGGTCACCCCAAGCGCGGGCGACGGAGACATGGTGCGATCCCAAGTCACCTGCGCATCAAAGTGCGTGTGCAAGTCAACGATACCGGGCATCAAGGATAAGCCTTTGGCATCGATCTCTTGTTTTGCCTGACCTGTCACCTTGCCGATCTCAGCGACGACCCCTTGTTTGATGGCCACATCAGCGTGCTCGGCAGGGTTTCCTAAGCCATCAAATACCTGCGCATTACGAATAATTAAATCGAACATGTCGTCTCCATTTTTTGTCTTGAATCAATATAGGCGAGGTGATCACCGCGCTTTAAATAATTAAACGATTCCTGTCGCTTTCAACGCAGCAATCTGTTCGGCATTTTTATGCAACACCGTACTCAAAATTTCATCGGTATGCTGCCCCAGCGCTGGCGGCGGAATCTCGTGCTTAATCGGTGTGCCCGAAAACTTCATTGGGCTGCCAACTAGGGGCACCGTGCCCGCTACGGCGTGTGGCAATTCAATTTTCATACCGCGTGCCAACACTTGCGGCTCTTCAAACACCTGGGCCACTGTATTGATCGGCCCATTTGCAACACCCGCCTCATCGAGCAGTTTGACCCACTCTCGCGTGGTGTGCTTTAAAAAAATATCATCCAGAATCGCTGTGATCTCGACGCGATTTTTTACGCGCTCACCGTTGGTTGCGTAACGTGGATCTTGCGATAGGTGTGTGCACTGTGCAACTTCGCAAAACTTCTTGAAGAGATTGTCGTTGCCACAGGCCAAGATCAACGCACCATCCGAGGTTTTGAAGGTTTGGTAAGGCACGATATTCGGATGCGCATTACCGATCGACTTGGGCGACTCGCCGGTCGCAAAATAATTCATCGCCTGGTTCGCCAAAAAAGCGACACAAGAATCGAGCAACGAGACATCGATCCATTGTCCTTTACCCGTCACAGCACGATTCGCAATCGCCGCACAAACAGCGATCGAGGCATACATCCCTGTCGTCAAGTCAATAATCGGCACGCCAACGCGCTGCGGGCCACCACCAGGCACGTCGTCGCGCTCGCCGGTGATACTCATTAATCCGCCCATACCTTGGGCCATAAAATCGTAGCCCGGCCGGTCTTTTTCTGGCCCAGTCTGGCCGAAGCCAGTCACCGAACAGTAAATAATCGCAGGGTTAATCGCTTTGATGTCCTCATAACCCAAGCCATAGCGCGCCAGATCACCAACCTTGTAGTTCTCAAAAATCACA
>JBIIWK010000317.1:0-3623 GCA_044338955.1 Burkholderiaceae bacterium | reverse complement strand
CTCGGACGAGAAGTGACGTCCGGAGATGTTCAAGGCGTAATTCATTTGATGACTTCAGCCAGTTTACTCATGCGAGTTGGTCACGGGGTCTACGGGGTAACTGACAGCTCTGTCGAACAAGCGTGGGTAACGCGATTGCAGGCCGAGGACATACTGCGGACCCACTCGCCTTAAACAAAAAGCATGGTCGCAGCTTATGTTCAGCTATCAAAAGATAGAAGCTTTGCGCCGGCTTGCAGAAGGGGTCAGGGTTAAAAACTTGCATTGATTTAAGCCAATTGCGTAGTGGGGGCCTAGGCTACCCAGTCGCCAAGTCACTCGATTTGCCTGTGGACTAGAACTTTTAAAACCTGATCAGTCTAGAATAGATAAAAAAGGAGACAAACATGGATCTTTTAGATATTGATAGTGCGAAAAAATTGCAAGTGCTTCATCCTGGGGTCGAAGCCCATACGCCAGTTAAAAATCCACACGATCTGATCCCGGAGGGTGGCCGCGAGCATGGACAACGCCAGCTCGCCCCACGGCTCGCAAGTTTGGTGGGCAAACGACTGGCTTTGCTCGACAATAATAAAGTCAACGCCCGCGAACTGCTCGCTGCGTTCGGCGTGCAATTGCAGCGTTTGGGCGTGAGCGACATTAAGATGTGGCGCAAACCGACTTCAGCTGCAGCAGCACCCTTCATTGCGGAAATCACAGCATGGAAACCCGATCTGATGCTCACAGCCTCAGGCGACTGAGGGTCGTGCTCGTCGTGGAGTGTCCACGACTCGCACACGATAGAGTCTCTAGGGATTCCGACCGTGACGTTCTGTACCCAGCCATTCCGTGGGATCGCGTCGACACGTTCAAAGTCTTTGGGATTGCCCGGGCTACCCATTCTATTAATCGATCATCCTCTCGCAAATCGTACCCCGCCAGAAATCGATGTCATCGCACAAGAGCGGTTAAGCGATGTAGTTCAACTTTTGACTCGGCTACCCAAAACTTAAGACAAACACAGCACCGAAAGTCGCGAGTCATTTAACAATGGGAGGGCTCGTGATGAGCGCCAGCGCAACAGTATTAGAGCTAGAAGGGTCGTCCGATTCACTGCAAGATTACTTCGAGCAAAAGGGCTGGACGGATGGTCTGCCGGTTGTTCCACCGACGCCTGAGCGCGTCGCTGCAATGGTTGCTGGAAGTGGCTTGCCCGCCGCCGCCGAAATCGCAGCGATTGCGCCCGGCTATGCCCTATGCAGTGTTGAAAAACTTGCGATTAATGCCGTTATGGCTGGCTGTCGTCCAAGCTATATGCCTGTGCTCGTTGCCGCACTCCGGGCGCTCAGCGTCCCCAGCTTTAACTTATCCGGTGTCCAGTCAACGACTCACCCAGTCGCACCAATGCTGGTGATCAATGGGCCGATCCGACACCAAATCGGTCTGAACTGTCAGTCAAATGTATTTGGACAAGGCTTTCGGGCCAACGCAACGATCGGACGCGCGGTTCGCCTGGTCTTGATGAATATTGGGCAAGGCGTCCCAGGAAAAACGGATATGGCGACGCACGGCACGCCGTGCAAATTCAGTTTTTGCGCAGGCGAAAATGAAGAGCAAAATCCCTGGGATCCCTTTCACGTTGAACATGGCCTGACACTGAGCGATAGCAGCGTGCTCGTACACGCGGCAGAGTCGCCTCACAATGTTCAAGATCATGCCAGCGCTAATGCTGCTGAATTGTTACTCATGATTTCGGATGTGATGATGACGGTTGGTGGTAACAATATGAGTTCGGGTGGTGAAATGCTGTTGGCACTTGGCCCCGAACATGCTGCAATGTTGGCGAAGCATGGGATGAATAAAGAAGATATTCGTCAAGATTTACACAAACGCATGCGACTTCAATTGAGTCGCGTTAGCGAAGGCTGTCAGGAATGGTATCGCACGAAACGCAAGACGTTTAATGTCGCTCCAGGCACGGCTCACATTCCGTATTTGGACGAGGCCTCCCAAATTCAGATTATTGTGACGGGTGGCCAAGGCTTGCACTCCATGGTCATACCAAGTTTTGGTATCTCGCATTTTGCACTTGAGAAAATCACCTCATAAATAATGATTGTTGCAACAGCAGGACATATTGATCACGGCAAAAGCACACTTGTTAAAGCGTTGTCGGGGGTTGATACAGATCGGTTGCCAGAAGAGAGAGCCAGAGGTATCTCGATCGACCTAGGCTTCGCCTATTTGACGCTTCCAGAAACGCCAACGATTGGATTTGTTGATGTGCCAGGCCACGAACGATTTGTGCGCAACATGCTGGCCGGCATCTGTGGCATTGATTACGTCATGCTTGTGATCGCGGCCGACGATGGTGTCATGCCACAAACCATCGAGCACTTAAGCATTGTGAACTTGCTCGGTGTTAAGAAGGGCATTGTAGTTCTGACTAAAGTTGATCGAGTACCTAGTGAGCGTGTCGCTGAGGTTCGTCAACAAGTGCAGGCGTGCCTGCAGGGTACAAATCTGGCGGATATCGATATTGTCGACTGTTCGGCAATAACGCAAAGCGGTATTCCTGAGCTACGCAATCGCTTGTCCCACGCCGCTCGCGAACTTCGGCCCAAAAAATTAGAGGGCCAATCCTTTCGGTTTGCAATCGATCGGTCGTTTTCCATTGTAGGTAGTGGGACTGTCGTGACCGGAACGGTTTTTGCCCACCAAGTGCGTGTGGGGGATCGCCTGACGGTGTCCCCGGCTGGTGCCAATGTTCGTGTGCGTGGGATTCACCAAAATAGTGTTGCTGTCACTGAGGCAAGGGCTGGCGAGCGGTGTGCACTCAATATTGTTGGCGTTAGCACAGCAGAATGTGGGCGCGGGAATTGCCTCGTTGCGCCTGCGCTGCACTCACCCACGGCACGCTTAGATGTGAGCTTGACCATGCTGAGCACAGAAACGCAAAGACTCGCGCATTGGACACAGGTGCACCTGCACATAGGCACCACAGAAGTCCTTGCGCACGTTTCTTTTCGCCGAGCTGGCGCATTGGATCCTGGTGCAACGGGCCACGCGCAACTTGTGCTCAGCCACGCAATCGCCTGCTTAAACGGTGATCGTTTCATTGTGCGGGATCAATCGGCGCAGCGTACTCTCGGCGGAGGCATCGTGCTCGATCCCTTTGCCCCTCGCCGGATGCGGCAAAAGTCACTCAGAGACGCCGAGCTTGTGGCCTTGAGTCAAGCTGAGCCCACGGCGAAGCTCGCCGCCATGCTTTCTTGTCATGCCGATACAGGGTTCGACGCCGATCAATTTGGGCGCAGCTTGAATATTACGCAGGTAGAGTTGTCTGCAATGCTCAAACAATTAGACGCATGCGTCATTGCAAAAGAGCCGACCTTTGTACTGTTGAATGATGCGCACAAGCAACTCACCGAACGTATCTTGGCAGAGGTGCAACAGCATCACCGTCTTCAGCCTCAAGCGGTAGGGATTAATCTAAAAGTGCTGCGCCAGCGATCAGCATTAAACATGAAGGCAGCTGTTTTTTTATCGCTTTTGAAAAGCATTGCTGCAGAAAAAAAAATCGTCATACTAGGCTCGGTGGTTGCCTCGACACGCCACCAACCAACGGAAAGTTCCTCTGATCA
>JBIIWK010000316.1:0-3648 GCA_044338955.1 Burkholderiaceae bacterium | reverse complement strand
TACAGAACTCAGCCCGGAGGCTGTAAATTAATTTGTCTCAGCACAGGAGATCCTATTAATATCGTTAAGCGTTGTATCACTCGGGCTTGATACCCGCACTATCCAACGCCTTTTTCCAAACTACGAGTTGATCTTTCAAAATAGCGTCAAGCTCTTCGGGCGACCCCCCAGCGCTTTCCATTGACTGACGTGCGAGTTGCTCGCGCACGTCTGGCATGTTGAGCACCGCATTGAGTTCTTTATTAAGAAGATCAACGATCGGCCTTGGAAGTTTCGCTGGGCCTACCAGGGCCATCCAGCTGATATTTGTGAAGTTGGCTAACCCTGCTTCTGTCATCGTCGGCACGTCTGGAAAAATTGGGCTGCGTTTGTCGAGCACAACGCCTAACGCCCGTAACCTGTTGTCTTTAATAAAGCCTGTTGAGGTGGCTGGTGAGGTAAAGGCCAGTTGTATGCGATTGGCCAGTAAGTCGGCCGTTTGCTCGGGTTCGCCTTTATATGAAACCTGCACGATATCAACCTTGCCCAAGGTTTTTAGCTGGGTTCCGTAGATCAGTGCCGCAGTGTGTCCAGACCCGAAGTTCAACTTACCCGGATTGGCGCGTGCATAGGCTAGCAGCTCGTTTAGATTTTTAACTGGCAGCTCTTGATTGACCAACAGAAAATGCGTGAAGTTGCCAATAAAGCCGATAGAAGTGAAATCGGTCAGCACGTTGTAGGGCGGGTCTTTCATTAAAAAGGGTACGCCCGCTAACGGGCTATTAGTACCCATCATCAAGGTGTAGCCGTCAGGTGCAGCGCGGGCAATAAACTGACCCGCAATGGCTCCGTTTGCGCCTGCCTTATTTTCAACAATGACGTTTTGGCCTAGGCGTTGTGAGAGCTTTGGTGCAATCACTCGCGTGAGCGTGTCGGTGACTGAGCCTGCCGGAAACGGAATGATGAGGCGTATTGGTTTGTCTGGATATTGCGCACAGGCTAGGGCCGAAGCCAATGCGAGGGTGCAGGCAGCAACGTAGGTCATGATGTGTTTGTACATGGGGCGTCTCTTTAGTTTTTTATCGGATGTGCGCGTAAAACCTCGCCGTTTAGGGCGGGGATGTAAGCGCGGAAGGCGCAGCCTTCCTTTCTTTGGCCTTTAATAATTCGTGTGTGCATAGCACCAAGTCGCTGCCCTGGCGCCTGCACATCTCTCTCAACTTATCATAATATAAACTGCAACGGTGATTGTCTTGAAGCCATGCCTTCCTGTTTTGCGAGGCGACTTGCGACAAGTCACGACTTCCTATTGCAGGCGTACACCTCTGTGAAGCCAAAGCTCCTTCTCTCTAAACATAAGAATTTACAAGGTCAAACAATATGACACTAAACACCTCAAACGCGCCCGTTGCGCTCATTACCGGGGCTGGTAAGGGCATCGGTCGTGTAATGGCCTTGGGTTTGCTCACAAAAGGCATGCGCATCGCTGCAGTCGATCGAGATGAGCAAAGCTTGCTTGCCCTCAAACACTTGGCCAAGCAATCTGATCATGCCGAGCGCCTAGAGATTTTCACTGAAGATCTCACAAGCTTCGACGCTGTGTCTTTGGTGGATCGCATCCAAGACAAGGTGGGCGACATCAACATCTTGATCAATAATGCGGGCCTCGGACAGGGGCAGATTCGCAATGACTACCACCGGCATCCGCCGAAGTTTTATGATGTCACCCCCGAGCAATGGAGGAATGCGATTGCTGTGAATGCGAACGCAGTTTTTCTACTCAGCCAAGTTTTGGCAAAGCGAATGCTTGGCGACGGGTGGGGGCGCATCATCAATGTCACTACAAGCTTAGGCACTATGCTCAGAGAAGGCTACTGCCCCTATGGCCCAACGAAGGCTGCTGCCGAGGGGCTTAGTGCCGTCATGGCAAGCGATCTGGTTGGCTCGGGCATTACAGTGAATGTTCTAGTGCCCGGTGGCATTGTCAACACACCGATGATTCCTGGCGAGGCACCATTCTTGCGAGAAGATTTGATTCAGCCTGAGGCGATGTTGGCGCCTCTTTACTGGCTATGCTCAAGCGAGGCGAATGACGTAACAGGGTTACGGTTTTTAGCAAATCAGTGGGACGATAGCCTTGTGGGGGCTGAGGCGGCAAAACTGGCTGGCGCGCCCATTGGCTGGAAGGATCTTGCAGTGTTGCCTGTTACGCCAAAGTTTAAAGTTTGATTGTGCTCGTTGCGTTTGCACTATGGGTCGTCTTTCCATCCTTCTGTTGTGTGTTAGTTTATCGACATCTGGGCCGACAGCGCGATCGCGCAGGCAAAACAGCTCGACCTCGAGGCTGCCTCAGGAAAATGGCGAGGGCCGCTACATGGTGTTCCGCTGGCGCACAAAGACTGCTTTGAGCGACAGGGCTTGCCTATGACGGTTGGGTCAAAAGTGACGGGCACGGATCTGGGTCGCATGACCGCCACTGCGCTACAGAGGCTAAGCGACGCCGGCGCGGTAGATTTGGGCCCGCTGAATATGAATGAAATGGTGGCTGGCCCGACTGGACAGAATCCGCACTTCGGTGATTGTCGTAACAGTTGGGACCCTGCGCGTATTTCGGGTGGATCGTCGAGCGGTTCGGGTGCGGCGGTGGGGGCTGGGGTCATCTACGGCGCGCTTGCCTCGGATACGGGCGGCTCAACGCGCTTGCCCGCATCGATGAATGGATTGTTTGGCCTGAAAGGCACCTACGGCCGTGTGTCTCGAGCCGGTTGTTTTCCTAGGGCATTTTCACTGGATTGTGTGGGCCCCATTGCGCGCTCGGCCCAAGACTGCGCCATCTTGCTACAGGTTTTAGCCGGCTGGGATCCACGGGATGCCTCTAGCCTTGAGGCACCCGTGCCCAACTATCTTTCGGCCATCGAGACCGCGGGTCGCGCAAGCCGCTGGGCAGTCTTGGAAGGAATCGCTCCCTGTCATCCAGACATTACCCGAGTTTTTGAGTCATTCATCGAAGTGATTCAAACAAGATACGGTCAGGTCGGTCGGGTGCAGTCGAACCAGATTGCCACATGTTACGCCATGGCGGATGTCTTTTCAAAAGTTGAAGCCGCAACCTTGCATGGCCACTGGATGCGCGAGCGACGCGATCTTTATTCGCAAGCTGTTTTTTCTAGAACAGAGCCGGGTTTACATGTGCCCGCTGTACGCTATCTAGAAGCGCTTCAGATGCGCGCCAAAATACTACACGAGTTTTTGCATGGCACGATGCAAGATTTAGACGTGTTGGTTTGCCCGACCATGCCGATACCTGTTCCAACGCACGAAGAAGCCGATGTAGAGACTCCTGGCAAGGTCTTTGGCGTAGTCACTGCGTTAACACCACTGGTTCGCCCGTTTAATTATTTGGGGCTTCCCTCACTCACCATGCCCATTGGCGTCGATCGTGCAGGGATGCCGATTGGTGCTCAGCTTGTAGGGCGGCCCTTTGCAGAGGCTCGGCTGTTGTCGGTCGCCCACCAACTATCAAAAGATATCGCTTGGGATCGTTTAGCGAATATGAAAAGAGCGCAGGCACTTAAGGTAGAAAAGCAATGAGTATGCTGTGGGATCAGTTTTTAATAGAAGCCGATAAAGCGGTACTTGCTCGCGGAAAATTCGGTCGCCGCATGGGGT
>JBIIWK010000315.1:0-3678 GCA_044338955.1 Burkholderiaceae bacterium | reverse complement strand
TGCGCCGGGGTCAGTGAAAAATCCATGAGGGGCTGTCCTAGAGGCTAAATCGATGAAAGCAACCGCTATTATCGCAATTTCAGCGAATCTTGCTTTGATTTGGCGCAAGTCTCGGGGAAGCTACTGTTTTGCTTAAGATTTGAGCCAGTCTTGCGTTGTGCGGATTGAAATATTGTCATGGAGCGTAGACTGATGTGGCACCGACACACAAGGCTGTACTCAAAGCGGCCGAGTAGGGTCTCTAACGCCGCTTGTTACTAAAAAGTAAATTTAGGCTCGCCACAAGCGTAATCAAACCAAAAATAATAAAGCCATACTGATAGCTTTTGGTTGCCATGATCACAAAGGCAAAGCCCGACGGGCAAACAATACCGCCCAAGTAGGTAAAAAACAGCGACGCCCCGGTAGTTGAGGCGATCATGCCGGGAGGCGATACACGGGCGACTTCTGCCATGAAGACGCCGTTCCAGCCAATCGCCGAGGCCCCAAAAATCGTCATCAACAAGATAATCATGCCGTAAGACCACGTTGGGGTCAGGGTGCCGGTGAGCACAGCGCAGACTGCCATCGTCACCCCCAGGATGACCATCACTTTACGGGGCGATAAAAAGCGGTCTGCAACCCAGCCCCAAAACACGCGCGCAAACACGCTGACGAGTTGAGTCATGGCAAGTACAAACCCCGCGGCCACAAAAGATATGTTGATCTCAAGGGTGAGGTAGGTGACCAGATAGCTAGTCAGAATCATCTGCAAGCCGCAAAACACGAAGGACACAATGCCAAGTTCGCGCAAGTCGCGATTCATAAAAACGAGCTTAATGGGCTGCGTGATTTGCGAAAGCGAGAAGGGGCTTGAGGCGATGCGATCGTTGTCGAGCTCTTGGCGAAACGGCTCAGCCACCCAAATAAAGACGATCAACAAAGCAGCAACTAAAAATAAAGTGATCTGCCAACCGGTCACCACAACCATCACAGGGATCGCTAAACCCGCTACAAAGCCGGCGATCGGGTTGCCTGTTTGTCGAATCGAAAACGCTAAACTGCGTCGCCCAGGTGAGGTGGTGCGCCCCAAGACATGTGAGCTTGCAGGCGAGATTGGGCCGTAGCCGATCCCCATAATGATGGCGCCCAGCACGATCAGTGTGAGATTGCCGCAGGCCACCAACGCCAAGCCAAGCGAGCACAACGCCAGCCCCAGCTGGCTGATGCGGATGGCGCCGTACCTGACAATAAAGTTGCCGGACACGAGCGCAGCGATCATCCCTGCAACGTACACAATCGAGATGAAATAGCCGATCCACTCAGGAGAGAAGGAAAGTGCTTCAGACGCTACCGGCGCCAGGATAGGCACTGCATTAAGTACTAGCGCCGACACAACGGCGACGCTTAACATCATGGCAGAGGGGGCAAAGCTTTTCATTTGTTGTCAGTTAAAAGCGCGCTGTCGCACAACATCAAGGTCTACCGAGGCAAACAAAATTAAATGCCCAAGTGCCCTCAAACGTGACAGCGTAAAAACTATTGTGGCAAGTTCACCTCAACCTTACCACGCTGAGGGTGAGCTCAAACGCCTAAACAACATAATCAGTTTGGGAAAAACAGAGTTAGCGTTGAACTGTTGCTTCGTCGCATTTGGCTGGCTACGGCTCAGCCTGTCTGAAAAGTCCAAGTTGGCATCGGCCTATCAAACCCTTATGATTGGGTTCTTTGTCGCTTCACGAATCCATAAGGCAAGTTAGATGCGAAGTATTCAACACCCAGGGCAACCAAGCGCACAGCGCATTGCGGCGCAGCAAGTTGAACTTGATTCTTTCGACCTTGAACTACCCGCGCATATGACCTTAATGCAGGCGGTGGCGCAGTCTATGCAAGGGCTACAGACGCAATGTGCAACGTTTCGTATGTCTGGTGGCGGGTTTGAGCCGTTTTCGTATGTCATGCCAGCCTTAGCAAAAACGTCGGCCCATGCGGTGTATTTTAGCGATACCTATCCAGTTGAGGGCGAGGTGCGTCTTGAGACCGCTTCGGTGACGTTTGGTCAGCGCGACGGCAAACCCTGGCTGCACAGTCATGCGATTTGGATCGAGGCGAGTGGACGCCGCCACTGCGGTCATCTGCTGCCTGATGATATTCAAGTGAATCACCCAATTCACGCCCAAGGCGTAGCCGTGCGTGGCGCCACCTTCACGGTATGCCCCGATGGCGAAACCAATTTCAGTTTGTTTGTGCCGCTCAAAAGTATGGCCCGGCCAATTCAAAAAAGTATGGCTCGGCCAAGTCACACACGTGATGATGTTACGGGCTCAGACAAAACATCCACTCCAGTCCAAACACCACACAGCAAAGGCTACGCACTTCGTGTGGCACCCAACATTGATATTTGTACCGCGCTAGAAACGTTTTGCCGCGAGCGTGGCATCACCCGTGCCACGATTCAAGGCGGTGTGGGTAGCACGGTGGGTGCAGTGTTTGACGATGGGCGCGTGGTCGAGCCGTTTGTGACCGAACTGCTTATCCGTAAAGGTGAAGTATTGACAAACGCGGCAGGTCAAACCCAAGCGCAGCTTGATGTCTCGATGGTGGATTACAAAGGAGGGGTGTCAGAAGGCCGACTCGCACGAGGCCAAAACCCCGTGCTTGTGACGTTTGAGTTAGTGCTTGAAGTGCTAGGTGCTTAAAATCTAAACGACAAGCCCGCAATCACGCCAGATAGCGTTTGAGTCGTTGTGATGCCGCCAGATTTTTGTCTGTTATAAAGATTTTTGAAACCAATGGTGGCTGCGCCCCACTCATATGCATGGCCGATGCCAATCATTTGCTGAGTCGTGACTTCTGTATCTTGTCCCATCCCGCCGACATCAATATAAAACGGAATAAAGTAATCAGAGTCGCCTAAGCGTACCCGACCTTTCAGGCCCGCGATTGGAGTCGTACTGGTCTTGGCGTTTGAGTTACTAGAGCCGTATACGCTGTCAGCGACTTTCAAATCAGTTCTGGCCACAATGTTCATGACACGTACACCAGCCAAGCCATCGAGGTAGGTGTTTTTTGTATTGTGAATGGTGTAAGTTGCCGCGAAGGTGTAGATGCCTTGCTCAACGGTTGTGTTCGCGCTTAGATTGGGTTTGCCCAACACCTCAGACTTTTGGGCGCTGAGTTTTGCGTACACCATATCGGCCATCGCGCCTAGACGACCGTGATGTGCCTCGAGGGTCAACATTGCTGCAATATTTATATTCGAGATGATATCTCTTGCACGGTAGTCGACCGAGGCAAGCTTGGTTTCTCCGTATGCCACACTGCCCCCAATGCTAGTAGCCCAGATGTAGGGTGTCACTGCACCACGCCATTCGTTGGTCACTTGTGGGATGGTCTGAACCCCTTCGGTCGTTTGCGCCGAGAGGGTGGCCGCAGGGCTTACTAAGATGAAGAGCAACGCAATGATTTTTTTCATTTGAGATTTAATTCTTGGTGATCTGAAGTGAATCGACTTTTGTCTGAAAAGTCGAATTTACTTCGGTTAAATAATCGCCTTTAGCTGCAAGCAGCCGGACACTTTATTTTTCAACATACAGCTGCGACACATACGACTTTGTGTGCGGCCCGCCATCAACAGTCAGTGCTGCACCGTTTACATATGATGCTCGGGGTGATGCTAAAAACACGACCACGTTAGCG
>JBIIWK010000002.1:0-36724 GCA_044338955.1 Burkholderiaceae bacterium | reverse complement strand
CAACGTGGCCGGCCAAAATAGCGCGTGAAAATACACAATATCTTTGCCGATAAAGTGCACCTGTTCGGTTGCACCGTTTGGATCAAGCAGGGTGTCAAAATCAAGGCCAATTTTGGCGCAATATGACTTGAGGGATGCAAGGTAGCCGACCGGAGCATCGAGCCAAACATAAAAATACTTGCCTGGCGCATCTGGGATTTCGATCCCAAAATAGGGTGCGTCGCGTGAGATATCCCAATCGCCGAGGTTGGCTTTCTCATCGCCATTGCCAAGCCACTCGCGGGTTTTAGCTAAGACCTCAGCTTGTAAATGTTTATTGCCCTGAGCGTTACTGCCGGTTGTCCATTGTTGCAAAAATTCAATGCAGCGCGGATCAGACAGTTGAAAGAAATAATGTTCAGACGTTTTGAGTACAGGGCGTGCTTTGGTGAGCGTTGAGTAGGGTTCGATCAAATCTGTCGGGGCATAGACCGCACCACAGACCTCGCAAGAGTCGCCATACTGATCCTTGGCGTGGCACTTGGGGCACTCGCCTTTGATGTAACGATCCGCCAAAAACATCCCTTTGACGGGGTCGTAAAACTGTTCGATTTCACGGGTGTTGATCAGGCCTGCCGCGCGCAACTGGCGATAGATATCTTGCGACAGCTCAACGTTTTCAGCAGAATCAGTCGAATGCCAGTGATCAAATTCAATTTGAAAGCCCTTTAAGTACTGCGGACGCTCGGCACCGATGCGCTCGACCAGCTGCTTGGGTGTAATGCCCTCGGCTTCGGCTTTGAGCATGATGGGCGCGCCATGGGTATCGTCAGCCCCCACAAAGTGCACTGTGTGACCCGCCATGCGCATGGCGCGCACCCAGATGTCGGCCTGGATGTACTCCATGATGTGGCCAATATGAAAAGACCCATTGGCATAAGGCAGAGCGGTGGTGACGAACAGGGTGCGGGACATGGCGGGCGCTAGTTAGGGAATCAAGCCGACAAGTTTAACGGAAGGCGCGGCAATTCTTCCCATTTAGGGGTGGCAGGCAATGCGCAGAGCGCGGGAGTGTCTGTATTGCTCGCTCACTCATGCTGCGTGGCCCGTGGGCCGACAGCACTATTGAGTGACGTCGCCCAGTCGATCAGGCGGCTCGCCCCAACGCTTGAGCGGCTTAGCCCAATACGAACAGTCCAGAATAATGAGCCGCCAACGCAACCAAGGCGCTGGCCATCAAGCCCCAAACAGGGTTGAGCTTAGTGAAAAGAATGCCGGCGACATTGGCTGCCACGATTAAGGGCGTCAGCCAGCCTCGGTAGGCGGCGTGGCTTAAGTCTAAGCCCCCAGCCAAAATCAGTCCGATCGCCACGGGGACTAGGGCATTTTGTGCCAAACGCAGGCCCTTGCTACCCTCTAGTCTGGCGGCGATGCGCCCAATTAAAAAGGCCAACAGGCAGGCGGGTAACAGCATGGCCAATGTAGCCACCAGCAAGCCTGCCAACCCGGCCACTTGCCATCCGACCAAGCTCACAATCACAACGTTGGGGCCTGGCGTAATTTGAGTGACCGCAAACAGTTGCATAAAGGTCGCGTCGTCCATCCAGTGCATCGAGTCAACCACGACATCGCGAAGCGCCGGCAGCACCGCATTGATGCCGCCAATGGCAATAAGTGAAATCATCGCAAAGCTGCGGGCCAGTTGGCCTAAGACGCTGGGTTCGTTCATTTTTTACCCAACCAGGCTGTGACAACGAGGGCTGTCGGGATGATTGCCAACACAACGTAAACCATAGGCATGCGCAAGATCAAAATCCCCAAAATTGCAAACCCAATAATCAGCCAGCCGGCTAAGTCGAGTTTGACCTTGATGGCCATTTTGAGGCCGGTCGCCAGCACCATCCCAGCGGCTGCAGCGCCTGCCCCTGTTAGCGCAACGCTCACGGCCGGCAACTGTCCAAACTGGTCGTACAGCATGGCAAACGCCAGCAAAACCATGATGGGCAGCACCATGATGCCCAATACGCAAACAATCGACCCTTTAGGCCCCTGAAAACGGTCGCCAATTACCACCGAGGCATTCACGACATTAGCACCGGGCAAGACTTGCCCCATGCCCAAAATGGTTGCGTACTCTTTTTCGGTAAGCCACTGATATTGCTCAACGATCACGTGCCGCGCCATGACGGCGACGCCGCCAAAACCTAGTAAACCGATGGTGGCAAAGCCTTTAAACAGTTCAAACAAACTAATCGAGCGTTTAGAAGTATTCATGATTCAGTGGGATGGAACGCGGGCGAGCTAGCGCACCACGTGAATAGATTAGGTGCTGAGAGGGTTCACTTCAGTTGGGCGCGCGCGACAGCGAGGGCATCATCACAGCAGGCGGTCAGGTGATATCGCGTGCTTTAACATCGGTGACGTCGGCGCTGTTTTTGGTTGAAAATGGCCCACTCTTCAAGATGGGCTTGCGTCGCGCGCTTCGTGCCATCCAATATTCTTTGGCCGAAAACGTTTTGCCACGCAAGCGCGCGACCACGACTAAAATCGCTACGGCCACGATGGTTGAGGCGACAAAAATCAGTGCCATGAACATGCCGACGAGCGCGACGAAGACGAACGCTACGAGCCTAAGCAGTCTTTGAATCAGAACAAGCATGGTGCGAGCCTAAAATGAGTAAAAAATCACAGAGAGATAATGATGAGTGTAACGCTGGCTGAGGTGCGCGAGGGGCTTGACGCTGTCATTGACCCCAATACGGGGCGTTCGATTGGGTCGGTAGTCAAAGATAGTCAAATCCAGCTTGTGGGCGAGTACGTGAGCGTGCAAGTCGTGCTGGGTTATCCGGCGGCAAGCCAGCTCAATGACCTGCGCGCACAGATTTACGCGGCGCTCAAGGCGCGTGGGGTGTCTAGCCCCGATGTTCAGCTGAGCGTCAAGGTGGTCGCACATGCCGTGCAACCGGGCGTGACCCGGGTGGCGGGTGTGCGCAACATTATTGCAGTTGCCTCGGGCAAAGGCGGCGTCGGCAAAAGCACAACAGCGGTCAATTTGGCCCTGGCCCTGCAGTCTGAGGGTGCCCGCGTTGGCTTGTTGGATGCCGATATTTATGGGCCGAGTGTGCCGCTATTGCTTGGTGTGTCGGTGAAGCCCGCCAGTATCGATGGTAAAAAAATGATTCCAATCCTGGGCCACGGGTTACAGGCGAATTCAATCGGTTTTTTGATGAATGATGACACGCCGGCGATTTGGCGTGGCCCCATGGTGGTGCAGGCGCTTGAGCAGTTGTTGCGGCAAACCGCCTGGGATGATCTGGATTACTTGATTGTTGACATGCCACCTGGCACTGGCGATATCGCCTTGACCTTGGCCCAAAGCGTACCGGTGGTAGGGGCGGTAATTGTGACGACTCCTCAAGACCTCGCTTTGCTTGATGCCCGCAAGGGGTTGAAGATGTTTGAGCAAGTAAATGTCCCCATTTTGGGTATCGTCGAAAACATGGCGGTGCATATTTGCAGCCAGTGCGGCCACGCTGAGCCGATCTTTGGGCAGGGTGGGGCGAAGCGCATGGCTACTGATTACAACGCGCCGTGGCTCGGTAGCCTGCCCTTGGCGTTGGCAATACGTGAACAGGCTGACGCAGGTCAACCAATTGTGGTGTCGCACCCCCAAAGTGAGGCCGCCGGCTTGTACCGCGAGATCGCTCTGCGACTGGCCGCGCGAGTGGCCAACTTGCCTAAAGACCTTAGCGAGAAGTTTGGTGCCATCTCGATCAAGCGCGTTTGAGCGGTGGGCAGTCAAATGGGTTCAAGAGTGTGCCAAGCGCGATTCAGTCAGCCGGGGGGCAGGCGATCGCGGACAAACGAACCGAGTCAGCGGGCCTATCGCAGCGCGACCCTGCCGTCTTGGGGGTAAAATCCGCCCTCTTGGCATACATAACGATTGGGGCACTTAGTCATGAGCATTAAAAGTGACAACTGGATTCGCCGTGTGGCGCAGTCAGACGGCATGATCGAGCCTTTTGAACCGGGCCAGGTGCGCTCAAACGCCTCGGGTCGGATTGTGAGCTACGGCACCAGTAGCTACGGCTACGATGTGCGTTGTGCCAATGAATTCAAAATTTTCACAAACATTAATTCAACGATCGTCGATCCTAAAAACTTCGACGAGAAATCGTTTGTCGATTTCAAAGGCGAGATCTGCATTATTCCGCCTAACTCGTTTGCTCTGGCGCGAACGGTCGAATATTTTCGGATTCCGCGCAGCGTGTTGACGATTTGCTTGGGCAAAAGCACGTATGCGCGTTGCGGCATCATCGTCAACGTGACGCCGCTCGAACCCGAATGGGAAGGTCACGTCACACTCGAATTTTCAAACACGACTCCGCTGCCCGCCAAGATTTATGCGGGCGAAGGCTGCGCGCAGATGTTGTTTTTTGAAAGCGACGAGGTGTGTTCGACGTCATACAAAGATAGAGGCGGCAAGTATCAGGGTCAGCGCGGCGTGACCTTGCCTAAAACTTGATGTCGCGCTAGCCATTGACGGTTCGCGACCCCGCTGAAAGCCGCAGCATATTAAAGTTTGCCGGGCTTGCGGCCTTAAGCCCTGCAATCAATTACGCGTTTACCGAGTTGGCAGTCCCAAATCCAGTTATCAGTCGAAAGTTTGTCAGGCATGCCAGTCGTAATTAAGTTATCAGTCTAAAGTTTTCCAGGCTGTCATTCCATTAACATGTTCGGGCGCTATATTCGCCCCTCTTTAATCTCTCATTCGTTTGCGAGGCGGTTCGCATGAAATTTCGCTTTCCTATTTTCATCATCGATGAAGACTATCGTTCTGAAAATGCCTCAGGCTTGGGCGTGCGTGCGCTGGCCTCTGCAATTGAAGCTGAGGGAATGGAGGTTATTGGGGTCACAAGCTATGGCGACTTAAGCTCGTTTGCCCAGCAGCAAAGCCGCGCAAGTGCTTTTATCCTGTCGATTGATGACGAAGAGTTTGATATTGATTCGCCTGAAGACGTCGCTGGCGCAATTAAAAACTTGCGCACGTTTATTGGTGAATTGCGTTTTCGTAACGCCGACATCCCAATCTACCTATACGGCGAGACCCGCACCTCTGAACATATCCCTAACGATATTTTGCGCGAATTGCACGGCTTTATTCATATGTTTGAAGACACGCCCGAATTCGTGGCGCGCCATATCATCCGTGAAGCCCGTAGTTACGTGGATAGCTTGGCACCGCCGTTTTTTCGCGAATTGGTCAAGTACGCGCAAGACGGCTCGTACTCGTGGCATTGCCCCGGACACTCGGGGGGCGTTGCCTTTTTGAAAAGCCCGGTCGGGCAAATGTTTCACCAGTTTTTTGGCGAAAACATGTTGCGCGCCGACGTCTGTAATGCGGTCGATGAACTGGGTCAGCTGCTGGATCACACGGGACCGATCGCCGAATCTGAATTAAATGCGGCGCGTATTTTTCATGCAGACCACTGCTACTTTGTGACCAATGGCACCTCGACCTCAAACAAGGTTGTTTGGCACGCCAACGTTGCTGCTGATGACATCGTGGTGGTTGATCGCAATTGCCATAAATCAATTTTGCATGCCATCACGATGACAGGTGCGATCCCAGTGTTTTTGCGCCCCACGCGTAATCACATGGGCATTATTGGACCGATTCCTCTGGCTGAATTTGAGCTTGAAAGTATCCAGAAAAAAATCGATGCCAATCCGTTTGCCCGTAAGGTCAAAAACAAACAGCCACGTATTTTGACGTTGACCCAAAGTACCTACGACGGCGTGATTTACAACGTCGAGATGATCAAAGAAAAACTCGGCGACACCATTGACACTTTGCATTTCGATGAGGCGTGGCTGCCGCATGCCGCGTTTCATGAGTTTTATCAAGATATGCATGCGATTGGGCCAAACCGGCCGCGTAGTCGCAAGGCGATGGTCTTTGCAACCCATTCAACGCATAAGTTGTTAGCCGGTATTTCGCAAGCCTCACAGATCATTGTGCAAGAGCCCGAAACCCGCAAACTTGATCGTAATATTTTTAACGAAGCGTATTTGATGCACACTTCGACCTCGCCTCAATACGCCATCATCGCCTCGTGCGACGTGGCCGCTGCGATGATGGAGGCCCCGGGTGGTCCTGCGCTGGTTGAAGAAAGTATCCGCGAAGCGCTCGACTTCAGGCGCGCCATGCGCAAGGTGGATCTTGAGTACGGCGATGACGACTGGTGGTTTACCGTTTGGGGACCAGATTACCTTGCCCCGCGCGGCGTGGGCGAACAGGCTGACTGGGTGCTCAAATCGAATGACCATTGGCACGGCTTTGGCGATTTAGCTGAAGGCTTCAATATGCTGGATCCGATCAAGGCAACCATTGTGACGCCGGGTTTGGATATGTCAGGCAGTTTCGGCGAAACCGGTATCCCTGCAGCCTTGGTCTCGAAGTACTTGACTGAGCATGGCGTGGTAGTTGAAAAAACAGGCCTCTATTCGTTCTTCATCTTGTTCACGATTGGTATCACCAAGGGCCGCTGGAACACGCTGCTCACGGCCTTGCAGCAGTTCAAAGATGACTACGATCGCAATCAACCGATGTGGCGAATTTTGCCCGACTATTGCAAGGGCCATCGCCAATACGAGCGACTTGGCCTGCGCGACCTGTGTCAGCAGATTCACGCCGAATACCGTAAACACGACGTGGCACGGTTAACGACTGAGATGTACCTGAGCGATATGGTGCCTGCGCTTAAGCCCTCTGATGCGTTTGCTCAAATGGCACATCGCGAGGTTGAGCGCGTGTCAATCGACCAGCTTGAGGGCCGCGTGACCGGCGTTTTACTGACGCCTTACCCTCCGGGCATTCCGTTGCTGATCCCCGGTGAGCGCTTCAATAAAACGATCGTGCAATATTTACAGTTTGCCCGTTCGTTCAACGAAAAATTTCCAGGCTTTGAGACCTATATCCATGGTTTAGCCGAAGAGATTTTGCCGAATGGCGACAAACGCTACTACGTTGATTGCTTGCTCGAGCAGCCGGCGAGTTGAAGGCAACACTTAGCTGGAAGGCGTGTTCGATGCAGTGCGTTGCTAGGGGGCTGGTTCAATGCAGCACTTTGCTTGTAGGCTGGTTCGACGCAGTGCGTTGCTAGGGGGCGAGTTCAATGCAGCACTTTGCTTGTAGGCTGGTTCGACGCAGTGCGTTGCTAAGGGGCGAGTTCAATGCAGCACTTTGACGTCGCGGTAATTGGCGCGGGGGCGGCCGGCATGATGTGCGCGGCGGTTGCCGCGCAGCGTGGGCGTCGAGTCGTGTTGATCGACCATGCAAAACTGCTGGCCGAAAAAATCCGGATCTCGGGCGGAGGCCGCTGCAACTTCACGAATCGCACGGTCACGCCCGAAAACTTTATTTCGAATAATCCGCATTTCTGTAAGTCGGCGTTAGCCGGCTATTCACCACAAGATTTTATTGCCCTGATGGGGCGCTACAACATCGCCTGGCACGAGAAGCATCGCGGGCAATTGTTTTGCGATCGCAGCAGCGAAGACATTATCGAGATGCTGCGCGCCGAGTGCGAGTTGGGCAATGTGCAATGGCGTATGCCTTGCACGGTGCAACAGATCACGCGCGTCGAGTCGGGTGCCGACGGTGGCTTTGAACTTGCAACCTCAGAAGGGTTATTGCAGGTCAATAAAGTCGTGATCGCGACGGGTGGCTTGGCGATCCCTCAGCTTGGGGCCACTGACTACGGTTTAAAGATCGCACGGCAGTTTGGCTTAAAAGTGGTTGAACCCCGGCCGGCGCTCGTCCCGCTGACGTTTGATGGTGTGCAGTGGGCTGAGTTCGGCGAGTTGAGTGGGCTGGCGCTTGTCGCCAATATTTCAACCGGGGCCGGGCGCAACGCGCCTGCCTTTCTTGAAGATGTATTGTTTACGCACCGCGGCCTGTCAGGGCCAGGGATTTTGCAGATTTCAAGCTACTGGCAACCGGGCGAGGCCATTCGGCTTGATTTAGCGCCCGGTCAAGATATGACCGCAGCGTTGCTTGAGGCGAAGGCGGGTGGGCGCCAACAATTGGGTAATTTGCTGGGTGGGCTGTGGCCTAAGCGCCTGGCCGAAAAATGGCTAGGCGAGCAGGCTGCGCTACGCATCGCCGATGCGCCCGATCGCTTGCTGCGCGAACTTGCTGCACGCATACAGTCTTGGTCGTTGATCCCTGACGGTACCGCTGGTTATAAAAAGGCCGAAGTGATGCGCGGGGGGGTCGATACCAAAGGGCTCGATCAACGCAGCATGCAGGCTAAAACTGTACCTGGCTTGCACTTTATTGGTGAAGCGGTCGATGTGACGGGCTGGCTGGGTGGCTATAACTTTCAGTGGGCCTGGGCCTCGGCCGTGGCTTGTGGTCGCAGTCTTTAAACGTCCGAGTTACCCCCCAAGCTGCAAAAAAAATTAGTTAGTGGCTAAATAGCTGAGCGGGTTGTCCGCGGTCGTATTTTCGCGGTACGATGGCAACGCTGTGAACGCAGTTTGCGGGAGAGTGCAGCGGGTAACGTAATGGTCACCCTAGTTTGCCGCCGAAGGCGCAATTCGCCCAGAATCGCTCAGGCTTCCCATACCGCAAGCTGCAATGTTGCATGTTTCACAGGCATGCGGCAACACAACACTCTGGAGAGACCCGCGGCCGTATGGCCAAAACGGGCGCCGAAGGTGCACACCTGCTGTCTAGCAGGGCAACTCTCAGGCAAAAGGACAGAGGGGCGAACGTTGGCTCAAACACTCACGTCAGACGTGGGTCGCTGAACCGCTCGCCCTTTGACTGTTCTGGAGCCCTTTCATGTCTGCTACTTTAAAACGCACCCCCCTGCACGAGACCCATGTCGCGTCAGGCGCGCGCATGGTCGATTTTGGTGGCTGGGATATGCCGGTCAATTATGGCTCGCAAATTGAAGAGCACCACGCGGTGCGGCGTGACGCTGGCATTTTTGACGTTTCGCACATGTTGAATGTTGACGTGACGGGCGCTGATGCGACCGCGTTTTTACGCAGACTGGTGGCCAACGACGTCACCAAGCTGACGCAGGCCGGCAAAGCGCTTTACTCATGTATGTTGAACCCGCAGGGTGGCGTCATTGACGACTTAATCGTTTATTTTTTTACGGCAACGCAGTGGCGTCTGGTGGTCAATGCGGGTACGGCCGATAAAGATATTGCCTGGATGCAACGGGTGGCTGCTGCAGGAAAATTTAAGGTCACTGTGGTGCCCAGGCGCGATCTGGCGATGGTGGCCGTGCAGGGGCCCAATGCCCGAGCCAAGGTCTGGGCCGCACGCCCTGCCTGGCAAGCGGCTACGCAAAATCTGGGCGTGTTTTGTGCTGCGGTTTTTGTGGGTGATGTGTTGGTGGCCCGCACAGGCTACACAGGCGAAGATGGTTTTGAAATTGTGTTGCCGGCGGCTGACGTGGCCCAGTTGTGGGCTGACCTGATCAGTCAACAGGTTCACCCTTGTGGCCTGGGCGCGCGTGACACGCTGCGCTTAGAGGCTGGTATGAATTTATACGGTCAGGATATGGATGAACTGATTCATCCTAATCAAGCTGGCCTGACCTGGACGGTTTCGCTTAAAGACCCAGAGCGTTTCTTTATTGGGCGCAAGGCGCTGGAGCAGTTTGCGGATCCTAAAGTGTTCATTGGGCTCAAACTGTTAGATCGCGGTGTGATGCGCGCGCACATGACAGTGCGTACCGATGATGGTTTAGGCGAGGTGACAAGCGGCACGATGTCGCCAACGCTAGGCGTCTCGATTGGGTTCGCACGTTTGCCGTTGGGTGTCGAGGTGGGCGATCACGTTGAGATTGATATTCGTGGCAAGTGGGTGCCCGCCGAGGTCTGTAAGCTGCCTTTTGTTCGTCAGGGCGCTGAGGTCATACATGCCAAGTCAGCCACGTAAGAAATCATTGGCTCACGTTTTAAGTGACGCGAGTTGTAAGCATGACAAGTTGTGCGAGCTGTAAGCAAAACAAGTTGCAAGTGACACACGCTGTAAGTAACTCAAGCTTTTTAAATTTCAAATTCTATTTTTTTCTACTGTACCGAATCCCAAAAATTTCAGGAGACTTTCATGAGCATTCCTAACGATCGCAAATACGCAACTAGTCACGAATGGATTAAGGCCGAGGGCGATGTCATGTTGGTCGGTATTACTGGCCCCGCGCAAGAGCAGCTTGGTGACTTGGTTTTTGTGGGTGACGTTAAAGTTGGCGCGAAGCTCGCCGCGGGCGCAACGGCTGGTGTGGTTGAATCGGTCAAGGCGGCCTCTGATATTTACGCACCTGTCGCCGGTGAAATCGTGGGCTTCAACGAGGCACTGAACGACGCGCCCGAAACTATTAATGCTTCGCCATACGGCACCTGGATTTTTAAAATCAAAGCTAATAACCCAGCCGATGTCAATGGCTTGCTCGATGCAGCAGGCTATCAGGCTGTCGCAGACGCAAGTTAAGGTCAACCAATATGTCAAATATCATGGATACGTCAGGCGAGTTTATCCCTCGTCATATCGGCCCAAGCGAGGCTGATCAACAACGCATGCTCGAGGCCATCGAGGCGCCTAGTCTTGAGGCCTTGATGCAAGAAGTTGTGCCCGCCAATATTCGCATGACGCGCGAGCTCAATCTTCCCGCCCCACGTGCCGAGGCCGACGTGCTGGCCGAAATGAAAAAAATCGCGGCGGGCAATCAAGTCTTCCGCAACTACATTGGTCAGGGCTATTACGGCACGCACACGCCCAATGTAATTTTGCGCAATATCCTTGAAAACCCGGCTTGGTACACCGCGTACACGCCCTACCAGCCCGAGATTTCTCAAGGACGCCTCGAAGCGATCTTGAACTATCAAACGATGGTGGCTGATCTGACTGGGCTTGATATTTCAAATGCCTCGTTGCTGGATGAAGGTACCGCTGCTGCCGAAGCAATGACGCTGGCGCGCAGGGCCTCACAAGCGGCCAGCAAAGTATTTTTCGTGTCGCAGCATTGCCATCCCCAAACCATCGAAGTGATTCGTACCCGCGCCGATGGCTTGGATATCGACGTGATCGTGGGCGATGAGCTGCAAGGTGTGCCAGACTGCTTTGGCTTGTTGGTGCAATATCCACAGTCGTTGGGCTCTGTGGCGGATTACCGTGCCTTGACGGCTCAGGTACATGCGCAAGGTGGTGTCGTGGCCTGTGCCACAGATCTGTTAGCGCTGACCTTGCTCGAGCCCCCTGGTCACTGGGATGCCGATATTGCGATCGGTTCAGCCCAGCGTTTTGGTGTGCCCTTTGGTTTTGGTGGTCCTCATGCGGGCTTTATGGCCTGCAAAGATGCGTTCAAACGCAATATGCCTGGGCGCCTGGTTGGGGTGTCAAAAGACGCGCAAGGTAATCCGGCGCTGCGACTGGCTTTACAAACGCGCGAGCAACATATTCGCCGCGAAAAAGCGACGTCAAATATTTGCACTGCGCAGGTACTGCTCGCTGTAATGTCGAGCATGTATGCGCTTTGGCATGGCCCTAAAGGCCTGACCGCGATGGCCACTCGGGTTCAACATGCGACAGCACTGCTCAGCCAAGCGCTGACCGCGCTAGGCCTTGAGGTGGTCAATGAAACATTCTTTGATACCTTGTTGTTGAGCACGGGTGCTCAAACAGAAAAAATCTTGCAGGCTGCACGTGCTGCCCGCATAAATTTGCGTCATGTCAGCGCCACGCAACTCTCGATCTCGCTCGATGAAACTGTGACGGGTGGCGACCTTGAGCAACTGGTGGCGCTGTTTGCGACGGCACTGGGCAAAGCTGCGCCGGCCCTTGCTACGTCGCTGGCTGGTTTGCCCGGCATCCCTGGTGCTGTGAAGCGCAAGCAGGCGATTTTGAGTCACCCTATTTTTTCGAGTATTCAATCCGAAACCGACATGTTGCGCTACTTGCGCAAATTGTCAGATAAAGATTTAGCGCTTGATCGCACGATGATTCCGTTGGGCTCGTGCACCATGAAGCTCAACGCGACCGTTGAGATGATTCCGGTGACTTGGCCTGAATTTGCCAGCATTCATCCTTTTGCACCGGCCGAGCAGACGCGTGGCTATCAAACCATGATCGAGCGTTTGTCGAAAGACCTGTGCGAAATCACGGGCTACGACGCGATTAGCCTGCAGCCAAACTCTGGCGCGCAAGGCGAATATGCGGGGCTACTGGCGATTCGTGCTTACCACCGTGCCAACGGACAAGCGCAGCGTGACATTTGTTTGATTCCTTCGTCGGCGCATGGCACCAACCCTGCTTCGGCCAACATGGTCGGCATGGACGTTGTGGTCGTGAAATCTGACGCCCACGGCAACGTTGATCTTGAAGACTTAAAGGCCAAGATCGCACAGGCGGGCGAGCGCTTAGCCGCCCTGATGGTCACCTATCCTTCAACACACGGCGTGTTTGAAGAGGCGATCACGGGCATCTGTGACATGATCCACGCCGCCGGTGGTCAGGTGTACATGGATGGCGCGAACATGAACGCCATGGTCGGCGTTGCTCAGCCCGGTAAATTTGGGTCGGATGTGTCGCACTTGAACTTACACAAGACCTTTTGTATTCCGCATGGTGGCGGTGGTCCCGGCGTGGGGCCCGTCGGCGTGCGCGCACATTTAGCGCCGTTTTTGCCGGGAGTTGTCGGTGAAAACGGTACGCTGTCGGGCAAGGTGCCGGTAGGCCCTGTGTCGGCGGCACCGTTTGGTTCGGCCAGTATCTTGCCGATTCCGTTTGTGTATATTTCGTTGATGGGGGCGGCGGGCTTACGGCGCGCGACTGAGGTTGCCATCCTAAGTGCCAACTACATTGCACGTCGCTTATTGGGACATTATCCGGTGTTGTACAGTGGTCGCAACGGCCGTGTGGCGCACGAATGTATTCTTGATATGCACGATATCAAAGAAGCCTCTGGTATCTCAGCTGAAGACATCGCCAAGCGCTTAATGGATTACGGCTTTCATGCGCCAACCATGAGCTTCCCGGTTGCGGGTACGTTGATGGTCGAACCCACCGAGTCTGAGGGCTTGGCTGAGCTTGATCGTTTTATTGACGCCATGATTGCCATCCGCCAAGAAATTGCTCAAATCGAGCGAGGCGAGCGTGACCGCAGCGACAACGTGCTCAAGAACGCACCACATACGGCGCAAATGCTGCTTGCAGAAGAGTGGCATCACGACTATCCGCGTCAACAAGCGGCCTATCCTGTCGCTAGCCTGCGTGACAACAAGTATTGGCCAGCGGTGGGTCGTGTTGACAATGCGTGGGGTGATCGCAACTTAGTGTGTGCGTGCTTGCCAATCGAGGCGTACGCTTAGGCACGCTTGGGTAGTGCTGTGAAGGCGTAGTTGTCACTAAAAGAGTGCGGCTGTGAAGCCGCTAGCCGATGATTGTTTAGGCAGTCGTCGGCTTAGTTTTTTTCAAAGCTAGAATTAATTTTTGCCAGAGAGAAGAACAAACAAAGCGCTTGTTGAATGAGGCGGTTAGTTTGACCGCTCGAGTTCTTTAGAAAAATCTCGCACGATCTTAAAGAAGGTATTAACCATGCCTTCGACGGCATCACGTCCAATGCCTCCGTAAGCACTAATATCCATCTCGATCACGGCTTCTCTTTTGTCGTTAACATAGGCGCGTGCCCAGCGCTTGCGTAGGTTCCAGTCGTTGGCCACTTTAAGCGCCACCGGTTTGTTGGGTGAGTATGTTGCACGTAACAGCACGTCTTCGCAGCTTGGATCGGTACCACAGCCAACAAAAAGCATCTCGATTTTGGCGGCGCCTGAGTCGCCAGGAGCTACCCGGAGTAGGGGATCGCCTTGCTCGTCTTTAGCTTCTTCAAATGAGAAGTCGGCCGCCGTCAAAATACTCGCCAAGACTGAGGGGTCGAGGTGCCTGATTGCAGCGGCTTCGTCGGGCCCATCGGCGCTTGCGACAGGCTCTGCCGAAAGCCAGCCGGCGGGCACCAGTGAAGAGGCGAGCGTGAGTAAGGTTTCTGGCGAAACAGGCTGTCCATTCACCTTAAACACGCTGTCTTTAAAACTCAGTTGAATGGCGAGGCGATCGCCCTTGAGTGTGCCCAGCTTTAATTTAGCGGCAACGTCAAGCGCAGCAGTGATGTCTTTTTCGGCGGTACTTTTAGCTTGTGCTTGATTGATACCACTTGTCTCAAGACCCGTGGCCAACACGCCAACAGCCATCGCACGCGAGATGGCAATCGTGGCATCGATCGCTTGAATCGGGTTGCCGCTTAAGCCTATGCCATTGCTACGCAACTCAACTGGGGCAAGCACTGTGCTTAAGGTGATTGAGCTTTGACCCTGAGCGGTTTGCCAAACTAACGGGTCGAGTCTAAGCGAGGGGTTATTTTTGACGAGCGTTTGTACGTATCCCCAAAACTGCTTCAGGTCTGCTGCCGTCAACAGGTCGGCCTCGGGCTCGTTGTTCAGTGAGCGCGCCAGAATCGTGCTGTACAGATCGGCAAGTGACTTGACGGTGTTGCTATTGAGCTTGTCGTATGAGGCCGTGAGTTGAAGCGTACCCCAGTCTTTTTTATTGACCGTTAAACGCTCGATATCGTAGTGAGACTGCCCGCTTAATAGGCTGTCTTTCTCATTCAAAATTAAACGAGTGTTGATTTTTTTGGCTGTGACTGTCGGAAAATTTAACGAGGTCAGCGTGAGTTCGCCGATGTCTGCGCCGCTCAGGCCGATATTCAAGCCTGACTGTCCTGGGTGGGTATCGGTGTGCAAGCGGCTTGACTTGACCTCGAGCGTGGCTCTGCCGTCGGTGATGTTTAGTGCCTCGACCTTGAGCTCACCCTTGGTATAACTGAACGCGGGGCCAAGCTCTGCGTCAAGGGTGGCCCCAGCAAAGCGCAAGCGGACCGTATCTTGCGTGTGATCGACTGGGCGAATGATCCAGTTGAGCTTGGCCACGCCTTTGGCACTGAGCTGGGTACGTCCATCAATCAGCGATTGCCCGCCTGTGGCTTTGAATAAGGCTTCGGTGAACGCGGTGGGCTCTAAGGTGGTGTGAACAGACGCAGACAACCAGTCGAAGTTTTTGTGCCCGATTTGCGCTAAAGAGAGCGCGTCGTGCGTGATGTGGTTGACAAGCAAAACTTCAGGCTTCAAGGTCGAGGTTTTAGTGCCAGGAAAACTCAGCGCGTAAGAGGCTCGACTTGTGAACACACCCCGTTGATAAGTGCGCAGGGTGACGCGAGCGTGATCGGACCAGTTTTTTGCGATGTAAGTGTTGAGTGACTCGATCGCGGCGTTGGCTTCGGCTTGCACGCGCCCGCCGATGTACCAGCTGGTGCCCGCATAGAGGGCAAAGAGCAGGGCGGCCCCACTAAAGACCCCGAGAAGTTTTTTGTTCATCACTTAACCTTTAAGGCGATGATACTCGACCAGGTCGTAGGCAAGCCCGTTTTCTGGGGGTTGAGGCAGGCGAGAGGTTTCAAGCCACACCGCCTGATCAAGCGGTTCAAATACAGCATCGCCTTCGATATCAGCCTGAATCTCAGTCGCAACGATACGATCAACGAGCGGCAAGGCTTGTTGGTAAATTTGCGCACCACCGATAATAAACACCTGCTCGGCCTCTTTGACTGCTTCGAGCGCCTGCAGCAGGCTTGCGAAGCCCTCTGCGCCGACGAGCGCTTTGGTCGTGTCGCGGGTGATCACAATATTGCGTCGCCCAGGCAACGGCCGGCCAAGTGAGTCCCAGGTTTTGCGACCCATCACAATCGGGCACCCTAGCGTCGTGCGCTTGAAGTGCGCTAAGTCGCCGGGCAACTTCCAGGGCAAGGTGTTATCCCGCCCAATGGTGCGGTTGCGGGCGTAGGCAACAATTAAATTCAGCTGCATCAGCCAAGTCTCTTAAGCGAATTCAAACGGACAAAATCAGACGGCAACCGGTGCCTTGATGTGTGGATGGTGCTCGTAATTTTCGATCACAAAGTCTTCGTAGCGGTAATCGAACAAAGAGTCTGGTTTGCGTTGCAAGCGAAGGGTTGGATAGGGATTTGGTGTACGCGAGAGTTGTAATTCAACCTGCTCGAAATGATTGCTGTAAATATGACAATCGCCGCCGGTCCAAACAAAATCGCCGACTTCTAGGTTGCACTGTTGCGCCACCATGTGCGTCAGCAAGGCGTAACTCGCAATGTTGAAAGGCACGCCTAAAAAAGTATCGGCGCTGCGCTGATAGAGCTGGCACGAAAGCTTGCCTTGTGCGACATAAAACTGAAAGAAGGCATGGCAAGGCGGTAACGCCATATTTTTGATTTCGCCAACGTTCCAGGCCGAGACAATCAAACGACGCGAGTCGGGGGTGTTGCGAATTTGTTCAAGCACCTGGGTAATCTGGTCGATATGCTCGCCATCAGGGGTCGGCCAAGAGCGCCATTGCACGCCGTAGACGGGGCCTAAGTCACCGTCGGGTCGAGCCCACTCATCCCAAATACTGCAACCATTCTCTTGCAACCATTTGACGTTTGAATCGCCGCGTAAAAACCATAAGAGTTCAACAAAAATGCTGCGGGTATGCAGCTTTTTAGTCGTGATCAACGGAAACCCTTTCGACAGATCAAACCGCATCTGATAGCCAAAGACCGAGCGCGTGCCCGTGCCGGTTCGGTCGGTCTTGTTGGCGCCCGTCGTGTAGACGTGACGCATGAAGGTTTCGTATTGGTCCATGTGTGTCAAGCCTGTCTTTAGGATTTCTCGGTGGCGGCACCGCCCGTGTCGACGATCTCTGCTGCCCAAGTGATTGCGGCAGTGTGGGCCAGCATGGCCGAGGCTGAGCAGTATTTTTCGTGCGAGAGCGCGATGGCGCGCTCGACGGCTGCCCGGGGCAAGTTGTGGCCGGTGACTGTAAACACAAAGTGGATCTTGGTAAACACTTTTGGGTCAACGTCGGCACGCTCTGCAACCAGCTTGACCGAGCAACCAACGATCGCGTGGCGCCCGCGCTTCAGGATCAAGACCACGTCATAGGCCGTGCAGCCTCCTGTGCCCACTAACAAGAGCTCCATCGGACGCGGGGCGAGGTTATGCCCCCCGCCATCGGGTGCGCCGTCCATGGCTGCAATGTGTCCTGTGCCGGTCTGTGCGACGAACAGCATGCCGTCTGGGCCACCCCAATCTATTTTGACTTCCATGTGCAATCCTCAACAGTGAAGTAACAATGATAATCAAGTTTCAAGCAAAATCTTCGGCCGAGCTTTAAAATTGGGGTCAAAGCTCTTTCTTTGTCAGAGCAATGCGAATATCTCTTAAGGTCACGTATGGCAGCCCCCCAAGCGGTTTCAGTTGGTTCATCGCACTTTATTAGGCGCCAGCATTGGTTGGATCCCTTCATCGCCGAAGTCGATGTCGCGCTGCAGGTGCTGGCGGGGCAGGCGGCCGCCGCCCGACCGAATCCAGCCGGGGTGGCCAAGCTCGAGTCGACCGACGACCTCACCGCACCTGAAAAAAAACATGCAGCGGGTTTAATGCGTGTGAACCACGTTGGTGAAGTCTGCGCGCAGGCCCTTTATCGTGGGCAGGCCGCTGCTAGTAAAGACGCTTCGGCTGCCGCACTTTTTTATAGCGCTGCAGCCGACGAAATAGATCATTTGGCCTGGTGCCAGCAACGCTTGCGCGAGCTCGACAGCCGCCCCAGCCTGTTAAATCCTGTTTGGTACGCGGGCTCGTTTGCGCTGGGGGTCTTGGCGGCGCGTGCTGGCTTGGCCCGTAACTTGGGTTTTATGGCCGAAACCGAGCGCCAGGTTGAGGCGCACCTCGACGATCACCTTGAGCGTTTGCCCCCGAGCGATACGCGCTCACGAAAAATCGTCGAACAAATGAAACAAGACGAAATCGGCCACCGCGTGACCGCTGAGCGGGCGGGGGCGGTAGGTATGCCAGCCCCTGTGAAAGGCGTGATGAGACTGATGTCTAAGCTCATGACGGCGACGGCGTATCGGGTTTAAACAGTAAAGTATTGTTGCGATGCACAAAAACAACACAATGAATATTTATTTTTGTTTGCGTATATTTTCTTGCATCGCACCAAAAATTAGATTACTATTTGTTTATGGAAGTTGAGTCATAAGTGTGTTGACTGAAGTAGTCGTTATCAAGGATAGCGTTCAGGCAGGGCACGCAGAGTCAGTCAGGCGTTTAGCTAGTATAAAACGCTAAAACTTACTCCTCAATTTGCCACGATTGTCTCCTCCACCTACCTCCTTTGGTGGATTTAGGCCAAGACCGCAAGGTCTTGGCCTCTTTTTTTGTCAAACGCAAATGCACGCGCGCTCTAAGCTGCGCCGCTATGCTTCGAGCCGTACCAGAATGTGGCTTATTTGCCAGCTAGTCGTCTCTTGCCAGCTTAATTCGCTTCAGGCGCATCTTTGCTGCAGCTTGCCTTGGTCTAAGCGGTGTGTCGACGCCAAGCTACATTTTTGTCGAGGCCCCATTGCTTGCTTAGGGTCATGGCCGCGCAACAAAATTTCGCTCAAGCCTTTAAACTCACACCCGTGCATTAAAAAATAACCTGCTGGCTCGAGCGCCTGCAGGTATTTTGGAGAAAACTTTGCTCATTCAGGACGTCAAACTTGCGGTGATCGGGCTGGGCTATGTGGGGTTGCCCCTTGCAGTCGAGTTCGCCAAAAAAAGGTCAGTGCTTGGCTTTGACATTAATCCGATCCGCATACAGGCTCTGCAGCAAGGGCATGACCACACCCTTGAGGTCGATGACGCCGAGCTTGCGAGTGCCAAAGGGTTGCGTTGCACAGCAGACCGCGCCGAGTTAAGCATCGCAAATGTCTTTATTGTCACAGTGCCCACGCCGATTGACGAATATAAGCGCCCCGATCTGACTCCCTTGATCAAGGCGAGTGAAACAATCGGTGCGGTGCTAAAAAAAGGCGACATTGTTATTTATGAGTCGACCGTCTATCCGGGTGCCACCGAAGAAGATTGCGTGCCGGTCCTTGAGCGTGTGTCGGGCTTAGTCTTTAACAAAGATTTCTTCGCCGGCTACAGCCCCGAGCGTATCAATCCCGGTGACAAAGAACACCGCGTCAGTACGATCAAAAAAGTGACTTCGGGCTCGACGCCCGAGATCGCGGCACTCGTCGATCAAATCTACCGCGAGATCATTGTCGCGGGCACGCATTGCGCGCCGAGTATCCGAGTGGCAGAAGCCGCTAAGGTGATTGAAAACACGCAGCGTGATGTCAATATCGCGTTGATCAACGAATTGGCGTTGATCTTTAATAAGCTTGGCATCGACACCGAAGCCGTCTTGCAAGCTGCCGGCACCAAATGGAATTTTCTACCCTTTCGCCCGGGCTTGGTGGGCGGGCATTGCATTGGTGTGGATCCCTACTATCTCACGCACAAAGCGCAATCGATTGGCTATCACCCCGAAATCATTTTGGCAGGAAGGCGTTTAAATGACGGCATGGGCAGCTATGTGGTCTCGCAACTTGTGAAGTTGATGACGCGCCAACGTATCCATGTACAAGGTGCGCGCGTTTTGGTGATGGGTTTGGCCTTTAAAGAGAATTGCCCCGATCTGCGTAACACGCGTGTGGTGGATATCGTCAAAGAATTACACGAATACAACGTCGAGGTCGATGTGTACGACCCCTGGGTGTCGGTGCAAGAAGCGCAGCATGAGTACGGTTTCGCGCCCGTGCAAACACTACAAGCCGGTCAGTACGATGCGATCATTGTGGCCGTGGCGCACAAGCAATTCATTGAGATGGGCGCACAGGCGCTTCGCGCGTTGGGTAAGCCCGAGCATGTCTTGTACGACCTTAAATATATTTTGCCGGCTGAGCAATCAGACTTGCGTTTATGACACAAGTGCCCGACATGCGTTACCCGCAAGTTCAGGCGCAACTGCGCGCCGCGCCGCGCAATTGGCTTGTGACAGGGTGTGCAGGGTTTATCGGTTCGAATCTGATCGAGGCCTTGCTTAAGCTTGATCAGCGTGTCGTGGGCCTTGATAATTTCGCAACAGGTTATCAACACAATCTTGACGAGGTGCGGGCGAGCGTTAGCGCCCAGCAGTGGTCAAATTTTCGGTTTATACAAGGCGATATTCGTGAGGCGGCAACCTGTGCCTTGGCTGTTGCCGGGGCAGAGTTTGTGTTGCATCAGGCGGCTTTAGGGTCT
The DNA here is from genome assembly GCA_044338955.1 of Burkholderiaceae bacterium. GTDB lineage: Bacteria > Pseudomonadota > Gammaproteobacteria > Burkholderiales > Burkholderiaceae_B > Zwartia. The sequence continues at coordinate 16,504 of JBIIWK010000002.1, read as the reverse complement.
GTGCCGCGCTCGCTCGCCGATCCCGTCACCACAAACGATGTCAACATCTCTGGTTTTTTAAATATGCTGGTGGCAGCACGTGATGCAAAGGTGCAGTCTTTTGTTTACGCGGCTTCAAGCTCAACCTATGGTGATCACCCCGCATTGCCTAAAGTTGAAGATCAAATCGGCAAGCCGCTATCGCCTTACGCCGTCACCAAGTACGTGAATGAGTTGTATGCAGACGTCTTTGCGCGCGCCTATGACTTTAAAGCGATTGGCCTGCGCTACTTTAATGTGTTTGGTAAACGGCAAGATCCCGAGGGCGCTTACGCTGCGGTGATCCCAAAGTGGATTGCCGCGATGCTCGCGGGTGAGGCGGTGTCGGTGAACGGCGATGGCGAAACGAGTCGAGATTTTTGCTTTGTGGATAATGCCGTGCAAGCTAATATTTTGGCGGCGATGGCTGGCGATGAGGGCACCAATCAGGTCTATAACGTTGCCGTTAACGCGCGTACCAGTTTGAATGTCTTGCATCAATATCTTGTGTCAACGCTTGCTGAAAACGCCGTGTCTTATTCGTTAACGCCAAGTTACCGAGATTTTAGAGCGGGCGACGTACGACATTCGCAGGCCGATATCTCGAAAGCGCAGCAATTGCTAGGGTATCAACCCACCCACACCATCCTCCAGGGACTGCAAGCTGCAATGCCTTGGTATCTTGAGTTTTGCGCGAAGTCGCGCTCTTCTTAGCGCGCGACTGAGTATCCTGAGTGTTGCGCTAAGTCGACAGCGTCTTAGCGCGCCCCTTAGGCTTCAGGCGGTTGGCCGCGAGCGATACGTTCTGCGCGACGGCGCTCGTAGGCATGATCGTTGCTTGCACTGGTTGCTAAGCGGCGAATCCAGTGTGCGGTTGAGGGGTCAAAGGCACTGACAGCCGACTCACTATCTTCGGCGTCGAGACTTTTTTCGATATCAACGGCCAGCCTTTTGCCAAACTCAACACCCCATTGATCAAACGGGTTAATACCCCACAGCACGCCTTCGGTAAAGACTTTGTGTTCATAGAGCGCCAAGAGCGACCCGAGCTGCTTGGCGTCGAGTTGAGGCAATACGATTAACGTCGAAGGGCGCCCGCCCGGATGAACCCGGTGTTGCGCCAGTTGCGCCGCAAGCACGGGGTCTTTTTCAGTTTGACTGACTGCGGCAAGCGCTTGCTCAAAAGACTTACCTTCGCGCAGCGCAGCACGTTGCGCTAAGCAATTGGCAATGAGTAGGCGGTGATGGCGTGTGTGTTGATGGTCGGGCTTGGCGCACAACACAAAATCAACGGGAGCCCCCTTGCCATCTTGATGCAACCACTGAAAAAACGTGTGTTGGCTATCAGTGCCTGGCATGCCAAAAACGGCGGGGCTGCTGGGTACGTCAAGCGAGCTGCCATCGAGCTGGGTCGCTTTGCCAAGGGATTCCATTTCAAGTTGTTGCAACCATGGCACCAGTTGACGTAAGCGCGCGTCATACGGGCATAGCGCAAACGAGGCATAGCCCAGCACGCTGCAGTTGGCCACGGCACTTAAGGCCATTTGCACCGGTGCATTGCGCGCGATGGGAGCATTCAAAAAATGCTCGTCCATCTCGGCTGCGCCGCGGCGCATATCGTTTAAGGCGTTCAGGCCAAGCCCTAAAGCAATCGGCAGGCCAATCGATGACCACAGTGAATAGCGACCACCGACCCAATCCCAAAATTCAAAAATGCGGTCGTCACGAATGCCAAAGGCACGTGCAGCCGCTGGATTAGCGGTTACCGCGACAAAGTGTTCGAGCGGGTTGCTGACGCCATTGGCTTCAAACCATTCAATGGCCCGCGCTGCGTTTGCCAAAGACTCTGTCGTTGTGAACGATTTGGAAGAAACAATCACGAGCGTATCCAGAGGATCGAGCCCATCAAGCGCGCCGGTGATGGCATGCGCATCAACGTTTGAGGCAAAACGGATCGTGCGCCGCCCTGCAACGCCTGAAAGCGCCTCAACCGCCAGTCTTGGCCCCCAGTCACTGCCGCCGATACCAAGATGCACGACGTTACGGTACAGATTTTGCGCATTGACCAGATCGACGAAATTGGCCAGACGTTCTTGTTCGGCTTTAACGGCATCGGCCACGCCCGCAGGCGGGTTCTCAGACCTTAGCGCGGTATGCCAGGCTGCACGGTTTTCAGTCCAGTTAATGGGCTCGCCGGCAAAGAGCCCTTTGCGAGCAGCCTCAAAACCTTGTTGGTTGAGCAGCGCAGCTGAAGCTTGTTCAAATGCGGCAGAGTAGCGCTGGGTGCTCAGATCAACTTCAAGATCGACGGCAGGCAAAATGCGCAGGCTGTCAGCAGTTAGCGGGCTCGTGTGTACAGCCGAAGAAAAAGCAAGCCAGGCTGGGCTTCTAGACAACGTGCTCATAAGTGGGGTCGCAGCAAAAAAAATTAAAAGGGAAGCGTGACGTGAGGCGCAAGCGTTAATAACTGCTTGCGAAAGGCGTCTTGAATACGTACGAGGGCCTCGGGGGTGTCGCCCTCAAAGCGCAACACAACGACAGGTGTGGTGTTTGAGGCGCGGGCTAAGCCAAAGCCATCGGGGTAGTCGGCGCGCAGGCCGTCAATTTTGAGGACTTCAGTCGCACCGTCAAACACCCCTTCGGCTTGCAGGCGTTTGATCAAGGCGTGGGGCTCACCCTCAGACATTTCAAGTTTAAGTTCGGGGGTTGACACGCCTTGAGGAAGCGCCTCAAGTACCGCGGATGGGTTTGCCGAGCGTGACAAAATCTCAAGCAGGCGGCAACCGGTATACAAGCCATCGTCAAAGCCGAACCAACGTTCTTTAAAAAATACGTGCCCGCTCATTTCGCCGGCTAATGGCGCGCCGGTTTCGGCAAGCTTGGCTTTAATCAATGAATGGCCGGTTTGCCACATCAGCGGCACGCCACCCGCCTCACGAATAGCGACCGCAACATGGCGACTGCATTTGACGTCATAAATAATGGTTTCGCCGGGGCGGCGGGTGAGCACATCGCGCGCATACAGAATTAATTGCCGATCAGGCCAAATGATTTCGCCCGATTTAGTGACGACACCTAGGCGATCACCGTCGCCGTCAAAGGCCAAGCCGATTTCGCAATCGGTGGTTTGTACGCAACGAATCAGATCCTCAAGATTGTGCGGATCGGCGGGATCGGGATGATGGTTTGGAAACGTGCCATCTACTTCACAAAATAATTCAGTGACTTCGCAACCGAGGTCACGAAACAGTTGTGGTGCGACCGCACCCGCCACGCCGTTACCGCAGTCAATCGCGATTTTCATAGGGCGGCTCAGCTTGACGTCACCGAGCACGCGCGCCAGATAAGGCGTCAGAATGTCGATGCTAGTGCCTGTTCCTGCGGGGCTGGCGTGTGCCGGGCCGGCGGCGACTTCATCGCGCAGAGCCAAAATGGCGTCACCATGCAAGGTGCCACCGCCCATCATCATCTTGAAGCCGTTGTAGTCGGGTGGATTATGGCTGCCAGTCACTGCAACGCCCGAACCCGTTTTTAAGGTGTAAGCGGCAAAATAGACTAAGGGGGTGGGCACCTCGCCTACGTCGATCGTATTGATGCCGCCGTCGCGCATCCCTTGTTGCAGGGCTGCCGCCAGCGACGGGCTGCTGATCCGGCCGTCGCGACCCACCACCATGGTGGTGACGCCCGCTGCCTTGGCACGCGCCGCTAAGCCGCGGCCTAGCTCTTTTGCAAATTCTGGGTTTAACGCTGTGGGAACGATGCCCCGTATGTCGTAGGCTTTGAAAGACGAAGACGGAAAGGGAAAAGTAACGGACACGTGAACGGACTCCGATGACCCTTGCGGGCTTAAACGCTTGTTGAGGCAGGCCGAGGCTTCATTCTTTACAATGCAGCCATCAGGTGTGCATTATGGCCGATCCTGAGCGCTAACATTTGGTAACGCCCCGACAATTTTTTGGGGTCAGCCCTGTTTTTTTGGTGAAATTGCCCAAAATAGTAGGCCGTTGCGTTAAATGTCGGCTTTATGGATGTCAGTGTGTCAATCTGTGAGGCAACAAATATTGCCTTCTGGCGCCTTGATGAATGAAAATCGCTTGCGTGCCCAGCGATCAACCTTGACCCCCTTGCCCCGCCAGGCGAGGTTTGACGGAAAGACTAATGAACCTCTTACCAGAACTCGAAAAACTATTAGGTGCCAATCAGGTGTTAACGGGTGAGGCGGCTGCGCCTTACTTAGTCGACTGGCGCGGGCGTTACAAGGGCCAAGCGCTGGCCGTGGTGCGGCCTGGGTCAACTGAAGAGGTCGCTGCGGTCGTGCGTCTGTGTGCCCAGCACCAGGTGCCAATCGTGCCCTCAGGGGGTAACACCGGCATGTGTGGGGGTGCAACCCCTGATGAAACGGGTCGTGCGTTGGTGCTGTGCTTGGCGCGTTTGAATCGGGTGCGCTCGGTCGATACCGACAATGACACGATGACCGTCGAGGCGGGCTGTATTTTGCAAGCAGTGCAAACTGCTGCGCGCGAGGCTGGACGGTTGTTTCCACTGAGTTTGGCCGCTGAAGGCAGCTGCACGATTGGCGGCAATTTGTCGACCAATGCGGGCGGCACCCAGGTGTTGCGCTACGGTAATACGCGCGACTTGGCCTTGGGCCTAGAGGTTGTCACCGCTGAAGGCGAAATTTGGCATGGCCTGCGTGGCCTGCGTAAAGACAACACGGGATATGACTTGCGTGACTTGTTTATCGGTAGTGAAGGTACGTTGGGCATCATCACCGCGGCCACGCTCAAACTGTATCCCTTGCCGGTTGCGCAATGCACCGCCATGCTGGCGCTGAACTCGCTTGAAGACGCCACCGCGGTGTTGTCGCGTGCGCGTGCAGGCTTCGGGGCCTCGCTCACGGGGTTTGAGGTCATGATGGGGACTGTCTTGCAAGCGGTGGTCAAGCTGTTTCCACAACAGCGTCTGCCGTTCGAGGGGGCCTCAGCGCAGTCGCCTTGGTACGCGTTGCTCGAGTTGTCAGACAGTGAAAGCGCCGAGCACGCGCAAGGCCGTTTCGAGGCGGTGCTAGGGGCTGCCATTGAAGATGGTTTAGTGACGGATGCCGCCATTGCCGAGTCAATCGCGCAAAGCCGTGCGATGTGGCATTTGCGCGAAAGCATCCCCTTGGCTGAGGCGGGTTTAGGCAAAAGCGTTAAACACGATGTGTCGATCCCGATCTCGTTGATTAGTAAGTTTGTGAAGACGACTAACGCTGCCTTGCAGGTGAAGTTTCCGGGTATTCAACATATTGTGTTTGGGCATTTAGGCGACGGTAATTTGCACTACAACGTGGCGCGTGCACCTGACCAAACTGAAGAGCAATTATTGGCGCAGCAGTACGACGTGTATCAACTGGTGCACGATAGCGTGCATGCACATGGCGGATCAATCAGTGCTGAGCATGGGGTGGGGCAGCTTAAGCGCGATGAACTGACGCGTTACAAGAGTCCGCTTGAGTTGGCTTTGATGAAGCAGATTAAAAAAGCGCTTGATCCGCAAGGGATTATGAATCCTGGGAAGGTTTTGCAGGCTTAATTTCTTCGGGCTATGTTATTCGCCCGCTTTTTGCCGGCGCCCGATCCGGCGATTTTTTGCTTAGCAAAAAATACGCGGCTTCGGGTCTTGCAAAAGGCTTGAGGGATGGGATGGCCTCGGGTCGATGTTACACAGCGGGTAGGATTTTGCCGGTGGCTTGGCCGAAGCTCAGTCTGGGGTAGCCGGGTTTAACGCACTCGGCCTGCAGGGTGATTTCGTCGCCGTCTTCTAAAAATTTGCGTTCTTGTCCCCATGGTAGTTTGACTGCTTTGGTGGCGCCGAAGCTGAGCTCATTGAATGACAACGCTTGCTCGGGCTCTGGGCCTGACATGGTGCCGGTGCCGATCAGATCGCCGGGTTGTAGATTGCAGCCGTTGACGGTGTGGTGGGTAATGAGCTGGGATAAGGTCCAGTATGCGTGGCATAAATTGCTGTGGGCCAGCAAAGCGGGGGCATGTTTGGCGGCGCGCGATTGGTCGGTTGAGATCAGGGCTTTGAGGCCGATGTCGTAGACGCCACCCTTTTTGACTGATTCGTTCATCAGATAGGGCAGGGGCTGTGGATCAGAGGCAGGCCGGTTAAAGGGCATGCGAAACGGCTCGAGGGCTTCGCGTGTCACGATCCAGGGTGAAATGGTGGTGGCAAAACTTTTGGCCAAGAAGGGTCCCAGAGGTTGAACCTCCCAAGCCTGAATGTCGCGGGCTGACCAATCATTGAGAATACAGACCCCAAAAATATGATCGTCTGCTTCGTCGATGGTGATGCGCTTGCCTTGTGCGTTGCCGGGCCCGACAAACATTGCCATTTCAAGTTCAAAATCCAACCTTTGGCTTGGACCAAAGCCGGGTGCTTCACCTGGGTGGGCGGGTCGTGACTGACCAACTGGGCGCACTACTTCATGCCCTGAAATCACAACACTTGAGGCACGGCCGTGGTAGCCGATTGGCAGCCACTTGAAGTTGGGTAGCAGAGGCGCATCGGGTCGCGAGATTCGGCCGCCCGCTGTGGCATGGTGAATCGAAATATAAAAATCGGTGTAATCGCGAATGTTCGCGGGCAAACTGTATTCGGCCTGGGCTTGCGAAACGAGTAGCAGTTCGATCGTCGCCTGGGCCGCACTGCCAGTGCGCACCGCGCGCGACAGCGCCAGACGCAGCGCTGACCAGTGGGCGTTGCTAAGCGCCATCAGAGCGTTCAGGGTGGGGCCTGTGCAGGTGTTTAGCGCCTCGGCGGCTAAGCCTGAAAAGGGCTTGGCATCGGCCAGGCGGGCTAAGTCAATGATCTGATCACCAAGCGCCACACCCGGCCTAAAGGCCTCGTTGCTGCCGGTTCGGCGAAACACCGAAAATGGTAGGTGTTGTACTGGAAACCCTACAGTCGAGTCATTAGCGCTAGCCAGCCAACTTGTCAGTGCGGGGTCGTGTGTTTCGTTGAGATTGGTCATAACAAGAGTCGCTATAAAAAAGATTGAATGGTGAGGCAATAAAGTCGTTAATTAACCGACGTAAGTTGAATTGTTGGTGCATGCCGTTCACGATTCTGACGCTAAGAGTAAGTTGTTAGTGAAAAAATTAATCGTTGTGACGTTTGAAGTCTATTGTGAGTAAATAACTTAGTTGTTTTGGATTCAATCAATAATTTTTTAGCAAATGAAACAGACCGTCTTGAAGTTCGTGATTAAATTTTTTGGCAGTTCGGGCAAAAATATGTGGCACGTTGGCCTTGCACAAACCTTTTGATCACCGTTTGGCAGACGCGGCAGGGTTCGCCGGCGCGCTCGTACACAGCGGCATGCAGGGTGAAATAAGCCCCTGCTTCGCCCGTGGCGTTCACGTAATCGCGCAACGTGCTGCCGCCCGAATCTAGGGCGTCACTCAGCGTGCTGCGAATCGCTTCGACTAAGCGGCTACAACGGGCCAAAGATACCCGCGCCGCCTGCGTTTTAGGGTGAATGCGTGCCCTGAACAGGCTTTCAGAGGCGTAGATGTTACCGGCCCCTACCACCACGTCGCCCGCCAGCAGGGCTTGCTTAATCGACATTTGTCGACCCGCCAGGCCGCGTTTCAGGTGGGTAGCATCGAAACCAGGATCAAAGGGTTCAATGCCGAGTTTGCTGAGCAGAGGATGTTGCTCAACCGGACCGTCACTTTTGGAGTGCCAAAGTACCGCACCAAAGCGCCGCGGATCGTGCAGGCGCAGTGTGGCATGGTCAAAGATCCATTCAACGTGGTCATGTTTGCGCAGTAACTCGCCCTGCATGACGCTGCGCAATGAGCCAGACATGCCAAGGTGCACCAACTGAGTGCCCTGATCAAACTCGAGCAAAAGGTACTTGCCACGACGTCGGCAGGCGCGCACAACTTGCCCCTGAACCTGTAAGGCCATGTCGCTCGGAATTGGCCAGCGCATGCGAGTTTCGTGCACGACAAGGTGCTTGAGGCGATGACCTGTTGCAACGGCGTCAATTCCGCGGCGAGTTGTTTCAACTTCTGGCAATTCTGGCATGGGTGAGTGCTAACATCTAGTGAAGAAGTCGGATGATTGTGCCACCAACTAGGCGGGTCGCGTGAAGTCGTTGTTTAAATGCTGCTTTAAGAAAGCCTCTTTTGCCCTGATACTGGGCCTGTTTGGTGCTGTGTGGGCCACCACGGGTTGCACGCAAGGCGGGCCTAGTAAGGGCGTGTCCCAAACGACTCCTCTTGAAATCAAGCCTCGCACCTCCGAGTCCGAAGAGATTCGCTTGCGCGCGGGGCAACTGCCTGAAGTCACCCTCACCTCAAGCATCGTTTTCAGAGTGCTGGCAGCCGAAATCTCGGCGCAGCGTTCGGCGTTCATCCCAGCCGGTAAAACCATGTTGGATCTCGCCCAAGAAGTGGGTGATGTGCGCTTGGCACGGCGCGCGCTTGAATTTTATTTGGCGGGTGGCAATTTGGCCGGTGCGCTCGAGTCTGTGCGCCTATGGCTAAGGTTTGAACCTGAGGATGTCGAGGCGCTGTCGACCGAAATGACGCTATCGGCCGCATCGGGGCAGACCAGTGGTTTGACTACAGCATTGCGTAAAAAAATTGACGAAGCCAGCGATAAAACCGAGGCAATCGGGCAGGCCCTGGCAGTGCTAGGGCGAGTACCCGATAAGCGGGCGGGTTTGGCAATTTTAATCAGTGTGCTCCAAGAGAGCCAAGCGCGCGGCACCCTACCCGCGCATATTGCAGTCGCAGATTTGGCACGCGCGGCGGGCGATGCCCCGCGGGCGCTGAGTGCGGCGAAGGCGGCGTTAAGCGTTGCACCACGGTCTGAAGACGCCGCCATGCGCGTCTTTGAGTACGGCTTGCCTATTGATGCCCAGCAGGCCTTTCAGGATGCGCAAGGGTTTACTGCGGCGCATCCGAATGCACGACGCTTGCGGCTGTTGATGGCAGCTCAGTGGGCAGAGCGCCGCGATTTTGAGTTGGCAACGGCCGAGCTTGTTGCCATGGCCAAGCTCGCACCAGAAGATTTCGACTTGGTGTTCATGCAGGCACAGATTGCTTATCGGGCCAAGCGCTTGCCCGAGGCGCGTAATCTGCTCGAGCAGTTTGTGAGCCTGCAAACCCAGCGGCAAGCGACCATGGCTGATGGCGCAAACGATGAGGGCTCTGCGCTCGTGGATGCGTACCAATTGTTGTCGCGTATTGCACAAGAGCAAGGTTTTTTTGACGATGCTGTGAGTGTGCTCGATAAAATCCAAGACCCGGCAGCGCGTCACAATGCACGCGTGCGCCAGGCTGCGATTCGCGCGCAACAAGGTCAAATAGACGCTGCCTTGACGTTGCTTGACGCGAGCGATCCGCAATCCCCCGAAGAAGAGGTGTTAACGGCCTCGGTGGGTGCCCAGATTTTGCGCGATGCCAATCGCCCACTTGAGGCGATCAAGCGCCTTGAGGCGGCCAATGTGCGTATGCCGGATACCGTTGAAATCAAATATGAATTGGCGATGTTGTACGAACGCAATCAGCGGATGAATGATACCGAGCGGCTGTTGCGTGAGGTGATTGCGTTAGATCCTGGTCACGCCCACTCGTATAACGCGCTAGGCTATTCGTTGGCCGACCGTAATCAGCGGCTGCCCGAAGCGCTTAAGCTCATTACGCGCGCGCTTGAAATTTCGCCCAATGATCCCTTCATTATGGACAGCATGGGATGGATCAAGTTTCGGCTTGGCGACTACGTGGCTGCAGTCCAGTATCTAGAAAAAGCCTACCGTGTGCGTCCTGAAGCGGATATTGCCGCGCACTTGGGCGAAGCGCTGTGGATGCTAGGCCAGCGTGACGCAGCCAAAGAGATCTGGAAAAAAGGCGTCGCAAAAGAGGCTGATAACGCGACGTTACTAGAGACTCTCAAACGGCTTGGAGTTCAGCTTTGAATTTTTTTTTGAGAGAGGGTGTGGGCTCGCGTTCGATCATTGGTTTGATTTTTGCGGTGCTGCTGTTAGGGCTTAGCGGTTGTGCCACGCAGGCCCCCACTGGCGAAGCGTTGCCCGAAGGTTCTTTATCGCGGATCGGGCGCTTTGCTGTCAAAACTGAGCAGGCCAATCGAGCCCCAGAGGCGATTCAAGGCGGCTTTGTCTGGCGCGATACCGTCGCACAACTGACACTAGATTTGACCAACCCGTTTGGCAGTGTGTTGGCCCGCGTGACCGTCAACAGCAGTGGCGCGGCGCTTGAGCGTGCAAATGGTGAAGTCATACAAACCATGACGCCCGATAGTTTGGTCGATCAGGCGCTCGGTCAAAGTCTGCCGGTGCAGGGGCTGCGCGCGTGGTTACGCACGCAACAAAAGCCCCAGCCGGGGATGCGCGTATTAGAGCGCGATACGCAGGGCCGCATCGTCGCCTTCGAACAAGACGGCTGGAGTGCACGTCTCTCTAACTTCGACGCACTTGGCCCACGGTTGATCAGTTTGCTGCGGGCCGAAACAGCGCGCAATATGTCGGTTCGCCTGGTCATCGACTAACAGTGTTGTACGACCTTCCAGCACCAGCAAAGTTGAATTTGTTTTTGCACGTCGTGGGTCGACGGGCTGATGGCTATCATCTGTTGCAGACAGTTTTTAGGCTGATTAGTCTGGCCGATCGTATCGACATTGACTTGCGCCGCGATGGCAAGATTGTGCGTGAAACCGATATGGTGGGTGTGCCGCACGACGAAGATTTAGTGGTGCGTGCTGCGCGAGCCTTGCAGGCGCACACGGGCAGCAAGCTCGGCGCGCAAATCAAGGTCACAAAAAATATACCAGCCGGTGGGGGCTTAGGCGGGGGCTCAAGCGATGCCGCGACCGTACTGCTCGCGTTGAACCGGCTTTGGCAGACAGGGCTCAGTCGCCCAGACCTCATGCGGCTTGGGCTTGGGCTAGGCGCCGACGTGCCGGTTTTTATCGCAGGCCAAAACGCTTTCGCACAAGGAATCGGTGAGCAACTGACCGCCGTGCCCCTGCCCGAACGCTCTTATGTGGTTGTGCGGCCAGCCCAAAGCGTACCGACCGCAGCGGTTTTTGGGGATTCTGATTTGACAAGAGACACCGATCCGGTCAAAATGACGGACTTTTCTGGGGTCAAACTCTTTGCTGAGTTTTGCGGTGAAATTGGTCAAAAATCAAGTTTCCTGCAAGACTTTGGTCGCAATGATTTGCAGCCCGTTGTCTTAAAACGCTATCCCGTTGTTCATCAGGCGCTCAATTGGCTAATTCAAGCCGGTTTAAATGCCCGAATGACAGGCTCAGGATCCTGCCTTTTTGTTGGGTTTCCAAGCGTTCAACAGGCAACAGCAGCCCACCAGAAATTACTCGCTAAAACGCGTACAGATTTTTCTAGTGCGGCCTTGGCGGGTGTCCTGAATCCAATACAGTCGATCGCTGTCTGTGAAGGGTTGCCAGAACACCCAATGCGGCATTGGATTGAAAGTTAGTTGGGGAGTCGCCAAGCTGGTTAAGGCACCGGATTTTGATTCCGGCATGCGAAGGTTCGAATCCTTCCTCCCCAGCCCCAAAACGTAGAGCTGTTGAACTTGTTTGCCATCGGATTCACCATTTCAGTGCGAGGCGCTCGTTCAACGGCTTTTTTGCTTTCTGTTTGCTTGACTTACTGTCTGTGATTGCCGAAACCATGGCCAACGATAGTTTTATGATTTTCACCGGTACAGCCAACACACGGCTGGCCGTCGATGTGGTCAACCACCTCGATATGTCGATGGGCAAAATGTCTGTTGGTCGTTTTTCAGACGGCGAAGTGATGGTCGAGATTAATGAAAACGTCCGCGGTAAAGACGTTTTCGTGCTGCAGCCAACCTGTGCGCCCACCAACGACAACTTGATGGAAATCATGGTCATGGTCGACGCTTTGCGTCGCGCTTCGGCTGGCCGTATCACTGCAGCAATCCCTTATTTTGGTTATGGCCGTCAAGACCGTCGTCCGCGCTCGGCGCGCGTCGCGATTTCGGCCAAGGTGGTGGCCAACATGCTGCAAGTCGCTGGTGTAAATCGCGTCCTAACCATGGATCTTCACGCCGATCAGATTCAAGGTTTTTTTGATATTCCGGTTGATAACATTTACGCTGGGCCGATTTTGCTGGGCGATATCTGGCGCCGTAACCTGACAAATCTGGTGGTGGTTTCGCCTGATATCGGCGGTGTGGTGCGCGCACGTGCTTTGGCTAAACAGCTTGAGGCAGATTTGGCGATTATTGATAAACGCCGGCCCAAAGCCAATGTCTCTGAAGTCATGAATATCATCGGCGAGGTCGATGGGCGTACATGTTTAATCATGGACGACATGGTTGACACGGCCGGTACGCTTTGTAAAGCCGCACAAGCGCTCAAAGAGCGTGGGGCGGGCTCGGTGTACGCCTACTGTACCCATGCCGTCTTGTCGGGCGGCGCCATTGAGCGTATTCAAGACTCTGAATTAACCGAGCTTGTCGTCACAGACACGATTCCTCTTTCTGAGCAGGCGCGGGCGTGCAGCAAAATCCGCCAACTGTCTTGCGCAGCCTTACTGGGCGAAACCATTTTACGGATTTCAAACGCCGAATCAGTTAGTTCGCTGTTTGTTGACTAAGCTTAAACACTGAATCTGCTGGTTCGTTTTTTGTTGATTGAGCCCAAACACCGAATTTTTCAGTTCATTGTTTTTTTTGATTAAATTCAACCCAGCCTAGGCTGGAGTAAAAAATTTGCTGGCCACTGGTCGCGGTGGTCTGCAAAATCGCTGTTCGATGTCGAGCAGTGTTTTAACTGGGTGTTTATCACCCCACTTGGAGTACTTCATGCAATTTAATGCAACCTTACGAAGCGTACAGGGATCGAGTGCGAGCCGCCGCCTGCGCCATGCGAGTCGCGTTCCAGCCATCGTTTACGGTGGTAAAGACCTACCCGTTAATATCGAACTCGATCACAACGAAATTTTTCATGCTTTGCGCAAAGAATTATTTCATTCATCCATTCTCGACATGCAACTTGATGGCAAAGGCCAGCAAGTGTTGTTGCGTGCGGTGCAATGGCATCCCTACAAGCAAATCGTGATGCACGTTGACTTTCAACGCGTCGATGCTAATCAAAAACTGCATACTAAAGTGCCGTTGCACTTTACCAATGCCGAAAGCTCACCAGCCGTTAAGCTCAGTGCAGCCATCATTTCGCATCTGTTCACCGATATCGAAATCAGCTGCTTGCCAGCCGATCTGCCACAGTTTATTGAAGTTGACCTCACCAACTTGGTGGGCGGCGCCTCGATTCACCTGGCCGACATTACGATGCCTAAAGGTGTTTCGTACCTACCCCACCGCGGCAATGTCAACCCTGTTTTGGTGACAGCAATCGTTAAAGGTGGTGCAAGTGACGACGGTGACGAAGCCAAAGCCGCAGCATCTGCAGCCTAAGTTGCCTGATCCTCAGCCTTAGCTGCGCGATACAGCTCTGGCTGTTGGGCTAAACGCCCAAGGGTTTGTCACAAAAGCCTCACCTCTGCTTTGCACGGGTGGGGCTTTTGCTTTCTAATGCGAGCATGACTACACCCATTAAATTGATTGTTGGCCTGGGCAACCCAGGTAACGAGTACGCAAAAACACGCCATAACGCTGGCTTTTGGCTGGTGGATGATATTGCGAGCGATTTAAAAACAAGTTTCACACACGAAAAAACATTTTTTGGCATGGTCGCAAAAACACGCGTTGCCAACGACCAAGTTTTTTTAGCTAAACCACAAACGTTTATGAACAAGTCAGGGCAATGCGTAGGGTCGTTGGCTCGCTTCTACAAGCTGTTACCCGAAAATATCTTGGTCTTGCACGACGAGCTTGATTTGATGCCTGGCCAAGTCAAGGTCAAGCAAGGCGGTGGCCACGCCGGCCATAACGGCTTGCGTGATATCGAAGCTGCGTTGGGTAGCGCAAACTTCTGGCGCTTGCGCTTAGGCATCGGGCATCCACGCACCTTGTCGTTGGCGCAAGAGGTCGCAGATTTTGTCTTGCATGCGCCGCGCCGCGAAGATCAAACGGCCATCGATGATTGTGTGACGCGTTGCCGTGCAGTGATCCCACTGTTTTTATCTGGCGAGTTTGCGAAGGCCACGGGGCAACTGCATCGCGATAACCCTGCATGACGACGCTGCGGTTTCGCAACGACTTCAAGCAGTTTTTGAGATTTGTATTGAGGCCGAGTCTTGCTAGGCGGGTGCCGCGTAGCTTGGCGGTCACGGGCTGGCTGAGTGATTGGCGGCCCAACATTCGCTTGCCTCGCTTACTGGCCTGGGCGACAGCACTTTGGGTGCTCAACATCTTGGTGCTCGGCCCGCTCGTCTTAACTGTGTTTGAACTCAGCGGCGCGACCCATCGCATCAGCGTACACAACTTGCCTTGGCTGCAAGCCCTTTTGTGGGCACCAGTGGTCGAAGAAATGCTGTTTCGGTTTGGCTTGCGCCGACCGGTTATGGCACTTGGGCTGGTGCCGCTAATGGTATTTGTGTTGCTCAATGGCGTGGCTTGGTGGGCCAGTAGTTTATTAGCGATGGCGGTGTTGACCGTCTGGTGGCTAAGCGCACACACGCATGCGCCCAGCGCTAACGCTTACAAATGGCTACGCCGCTATCGCACGGTGTTTCCTTGGGTCTTGCATCTCTCGGTATTAGCGTTTGCCGCGCTTCATATCAAAAATTTTGTCTTCGATGAGATGGCTTGGTGGATGATGGTGGTATTGGTTGCACCACAATGGGTAACGGGGTTGGTGCTGAGTTGGATCCGCGTGCAGCGTGGGATCGGTGCCACCATGTTGTTGCACGGCATGTTTAATGCAGGGCCTTTAAGCGTGGCTTGGGTGGCGTTGCAGCTGTTGGGTGATGGGAGTACGTAAAGCGACCAACACCAGATCGCGGGCTATTGGTGCTCATTGAGATACTGCTCGCGCAATTGTCGCTTCAACGTTTTACCAATTTCGTTACGTGGCAGATCGCTAATAAACAGCAGATCAGCTAAGCGCTGCGTTTTGCCTAAACGCGCATTCACCCATTCTAGTAGTGCCTCTTTATTAGTGGATGCGTTTGGACGCAGCACTACGTAGCCAACAGGAGTTTCGCCCCAGGCACGCGAAGGCACGCCAACCACGGCTGCTTCGGCCACCTCAGGATGTTGCTCTAGCTCTGCTTCAAGATCGCTTGGATAAATATTGAAGCCACCCGAAATCACCATATCTTTTTTGCGGTCTGACAAAATCACAAAACCGTCTTGATCAAACCGACCAATATCACCGGTGCGGATAAAACGCTTTCCGGTCGAATCAAACCATTCAATCTCGCGGGTTTTTTCAGGTAAGCCGTGATAACTCTTCATCATGGCAGAAGCGCTGCCAACGATTTCGCCGGTATGGCCTGCAGGCACTTCGACCCCGTTGTCATCAATCAGCCGCAGATCATGCCCAGCCGACGGTTGGCCAATCGTGTGGAGTTTGTTGGGGTGCAGATGCGCTTTGAGTTCGCAGCGTACGCCGCCTTCGGTCATGCCATACACATCATTAAGCTCGCCCGGCCAACGCCGCAAGACTTCGGCCTTGAGCGCGGCACTAAAGGGCGCGCTGGTTGAGCCTTTGATGCGCAGTGAAGATAAATCATGCGCATCAAACGTTGGGTCGTCTAGCAAACGCTGATACTGCACTGGCACCATCACGGTGTGCGTGGCGCGGTGGCGTGTGGCCAGGGCAAGATATTGGCGCGTGTCGAACTTGCTCATCAGAACCGCTGTTGCACCGAGTGCCAGACCCGGCAACAGGGGCACAAGCGTTGTATTTGAGTAAAGCGGGGTGGATAGCAGTAAAACTGACGTAAAGCCGATGCCGCTGGCTGCAGCGCGCTGGGTTTGTGACCAACGCATTGAACACGGCTGCACGATGCCTTTGGGCACACCGGTCGTGCCAGACGAGTAGATTAGATTGAACGCGCGCTCAGGGTCGTTGGCGACAGGCGTGGGATTAGCCTGCGTGCCTAACCACTGCGTCCAACTATTGGCTCCTGTTGTCAGATCAAACCAGATCTTTTTGAGCGCAAAGGGCGCTTCGTCGGCCTTGGCTGCAGGCACAAAGCCGTCAAGATCCCAGGCCTTGGCGACAGGCTGGTCCAAGAACAGCCACCGCGCCTCAGAGTTTGCCAGCATCCCCGTCAGATTTTGAGCGGTTGCCGAAGGTGGCAGGGGCGTCATGACGCCGCCCGCTCGCAGCACGCCAAAATACAAGGCAACATATTCAAGTGAAGTGCCCGCGCAGGCCGCAATCACATCCCCAGGCTGCACGCCGTCACGCTGCAGGCTGGCTGCCGCGCGTGACACCAACTGGTCAAACTCGCGATAGTTCAGGGTGACCCCGTTTAAGATCAGCGCCGGGTGCTCGGGGCGGAGTT
>JBIIWK010000354.1:0-2814 GCA_044338955.1 Burkholderiaceae bacterium | reverse complement strand
CGCTAGACGAAGAGATGCGCTCTGGCACCCTGATTACTTTTGAGGAAGACGAAAAAATGGAAGCAGCCGTTGTTTCAGGCATCGCCTTTAGCCGCGACGAAGCCAAAGTAACCCTGTTGGGCGTGCCCGACAAACCAGGTGTTGCCTTTGCAATCTTGGGTAAAGTGGCAGATGCCAACATTGACGTCGACATGATTGTGCAAAACCAGTCTGTGGCGGGCACAACAGATTTCACCTTCACCGTGCACCGCAACGAATTCAATCGCACGCTCGCGCTGCTCAAAGGCACGATTGCCCCGGCCGTGGGTGCAAGCGAAGTTTTATCAGACGATAAAGTCGCCAAGGTCTCGATTGTCGGTATTGGCATGCGCTCGCATGCCGGCGTAGCAAGCTTGATGTTCAAGACTCTTGCCCAAGAAAACATCAATATCCAAATGATCAGCACCAGCGAGATTAAAACCTCGGTACTAATCGAAGACAAGTACATGGAGCTCGCCGTTCGCGCGCTACACAAAGCCTTTGGGCTTGAAACGGCTGCACCGACGAAGGTTTAATTTAATCGAAGTTGTATTTTGTTAAATAAATTTAACTTATTTTAATATTGTTAAATTTATTTAACAATAAGTTGTTATATATTCTTCAGCAGTGTGTTAAATTAGTTTAACTTATTTGGATAAGTTAAATCAGATGAACACACTAAAAGCGATCGCTAAGGCCTTGCTAGGTGGGCGCAAACCGCTTACTGATATAGATCTCGCACGCCAAACTGGGCTAACTAGACAAAGCATCAGCCGAGCCCTAAGCGGAGAGCATAATTTTGGCGTGACAACGATGTTGGCAATTGCCGAGGCTAATGGCCAAGAGGTGATTATCGTGCCGCGCGACGTCGCCCGGGCTTTTGAATCCTCGGGCAAAGTCAATGTCCAGCACGTCGTAACCATGACAGAAGGTCTTCAGAATGTCTAGCGTAGAGATTCTGGATATCTTTCTGGGCCAGAGGTTGATCGGCAAGCTTTTTCGTTTTGATAACCGCGCAACTGCTCCGATGATTCGGTTTGTCGCCGACAAACGCTTCTCAACTGATCCCCAGCAAGTCACCGTATCGCTGAGCATGCTGGCGCAATATCCTGAACAGCAAGAGTCGCTCTGGAACGATCTTGGAAGTTCGCTGTTCAACGGCAGAGATGGAAGGTTGCCCGCATTTTTTCAAAACATGCTGCCAGAAGGCGTGTTTAGAACGCACCTTGCGCAAATTCGAGGCTGCCGAGAGGACGACCATTTTGCTTTATTTGCAGCCTGCGGACTTGATCTACCGGGCGCGGTCAAGGCGCTTCCCGCGACGTTAACAAAAGACCAGTTGGCGGCACTGCTCACGCAAGATAACGCGCCGCTAGACATGTCGGTGACTGCAGATCCGTTGCCGTTAGGGGTATCAATTTCAGGTGTGCAACCCAAGTTGGGGTTGATTGAATTAGGTGGGCGGTATGTTGCACGTAAACGCCAAGGCGTCACTCGAATTATTGGTAAGTTGCCGCAAACTGACCGGCCAAGGCTTCCAGAGGTTGAACACTTAAGCCTAGGGCTCGCCCAAGCTGCGGGTGCGAGTGTTTGCGAGCATAAGTTAGTACCTTTAGCGCAGATGGATATCGAACATGGGTACGCGCTTGGGGGTAGCAGTCATTTCTTAGCAGTGACGCGATTTGACCGCGATGGCGCCAAACGAATTCATTGCGAAGACTTTGCTCAAGTGTTGAATGTTGATCCTCAGCAAAAATACATGGGGTCATCCTATGCGGCCATGGGATCGCTGATGATGCGCTTTCCTGAAAGTTTGGGCGTGAACGCTGTACACGAACTGTTGCGATTGTTAGTCATCAATGACCTGATGGGCAATTACGACGCGCACCTTAAGAACTTTTGCTTAATATACCCAGACGGTCGAACACCTGTTTTATCGAAAGCCTTTGATATTGTTGCGTGGTCTGTTTATCTAGGCGGACAGGGCAGCGCCTTGGCGCTTTACCGAGATAACACAGGCAAAAAAATGCCAATTGGGCTGAGCCCTGCCACGCTAAGAACCTTTTGCGAGCGCGTTGGCATTGCAGAAAAGCCTTGTGCCAGTTTGATTAAAGAGACAGTGTCAACAGCGTTTGAGCTATGGCCCGCATTAATCGAAAGCAGTTTGATGTATGACAAGCAAAAAGAGAAGCTTTTGGCACGTTTAGCGTCGCATCGTTTTGCGAAAGGGGTGCGTACTTACGCGTAGGTATCGTTGGTTAGCAGTGTCATTCACACACCCGTGTGGACATAGCGTGTTAATAGCGCTCGCCCTCCCGCAACTCTTTAATGATCACATCGCCCATTGGCATCTCATCTTGCTGCGCTACCAGTTCAAGCGCAAAGTTCTTTCTACTGAAGGTGCTTGAACTTATTATGAGTATGCTATCGGCATCCAAGCTTGCGTCAAGACGGTTCTCAGCTTTGACTTCGGTTGGGGGCAAGTGTTTAGTTGAAATGCGTGCATCAAAAAGGTCACGTCTTTTCGAAATCGGCTGGTCGGGCATAAGATGTTCGTTGGATGCGGCGTGATTAGGTCTCAGTGTGATTGGTGGAGCAATCGAAAATCAAGTGTTTCTTTGTAAAAATGAGCAAGCAAATGTTGCTTGAATGGGCAAGTGCCGTGGCTTGTTCAGTCTGCTTGCCGAGCTTGGGGGGGCTAAGCCTGTCTCATGCTAGAATTCGCACTTGGTTTGGAGGCGTGCCCGAGAGGCTGAAGGGGCTCCCCTGCTAAGGGAGTATGTGAGCTAAAACTTG
>JBIIWK010000314.1:0-3694 GCA_044338955.1 Burkholderiaceae bacterium | reverse complement strand
TTGAGTCGCAACGTGTCGCCTTGCGCCAGCGCTGTAGTCGCAAGCGTTTGCTGGGCCTGCAGTTGCCCCAGCGCCTCTTGCCAGGCCACGCCAGCCACCAGTGCACCACCCACCAATTGTTCGAGCAACATTGAACGCAAGGCACTTTGGGGCGCGCCCGACACAACTGCTGCGAATTGAACACCCACAGCAATTAAGGGCTCGGGTAACAGTCTTTGCCCAATTTCTTCAGCAATCGCCGACATCTCACGCAAGCCTAAGCCCAACCCGCCGTCTTGTTCAGAGACCAGTACACCCAGCCAGCCCGCGTTGGCGATTTCTTGCCAGGCCGAACGATCAAAGCCAGTGTCTGAGCCTCGAAGTTGACGCACGCGCGCCGTCGTGTTGCCGCGTGACAAGAGGTCGCGTGCACTGTCGCGAAAGGCCTCGATTGCGGATTCTTGGAGTGTGACGTCATTCATATTAATTGCCTCTAAAACTATTATCGTAATTGTGACTACGTTACCATTTTGTGTGCCTGAGCCAGCGTGGATACTGCAAATATTGCTGCCCCTCCCTTTACATTGCTTCAGTACTTTCCTTACGCGGTTCTGCGTATCAGGCCACCTAAGCAATGTGTCGCCGGGGTGTTTTCGACCGTCGCCTACTGTTACTGCAGCAGCGCGATCTCAGAAGCACTGTAACCAAGCTGGCGCAAGATGTCGACCGTATCGGCACCCGTTGCTGCGGGCGCGCGAATCGCTGATGTTGGAGTTTGGCTGAACCTGGGTGCCACTGAGGGCTGTAAGACCCCCTCGACCTCACAAAACGTGCCTCGCGCCACATTGTGGGGGTGTAAAGGCGCCTCAGTCATACTGAGTACTGGGGCAAAGCAGACATCGGTGCCTTCCATCACGTCGCACCATTCTTGACGCGTTCGCGTAGCAAAGATCCGCTCAAATTTTTGACGCATCACCGGCCAACTGGCGGGATCGCGTTGTTGTGTTTGGTCGATATCCCGTATGCCCGATTTTTCAATCAACAACGCGTAAAACTGAGGCTCAATTGACCCAAGTGCAATCCACTTACCGTCGGCACAGCGGTAGGTGCCATAAAAGTGTGCACCACCGTCTAGCATATTCTGGCCGCGCTCATCGCGCCATTGGCCCTCGGCCATCCGCGCATACATCAAGCCCATCAACAACGCCGAGCCGTCAGTCATGGCGGCATCCACCACTTGGCCCTTACCCGTTGACTTGGCATGCATGGCTGCGGCCAGCACCCCTGCTACCAGCAACATACCACCCCCGCCAAAATCCCCCACCAAGTTTAACGGCGGTAAAGGCTGCTCGGGTGTCCCTATCGCATGCAAGGCGCTGGATAAGGCGATGTAATTGATATCGTGGCCAGCAGCCTGCGCCAGCGGGCCTGTTTGCCCCCAACCTGTCATCCGGCCAAACACAAGTTTAGGATTACGCGCCAGACAGACGTCGGGGCTCAAACCAAGCTTTTCCATCACGCCTGGGCGAAAACCTTCAAGCAGCACATCGGCCGATTCAATTAAGCGCAAGACCGCTTCGATGGCGGCGGGCTGTTTCAAGTTTAGCGAAATCGACTGCTTGTTGCGCCGCAGCACTTTGCTGTGCACAGCATGCAAATCGGTCTCGGTGGGCACTATTCGGTCTACACAGATCACCTCTGCCCCCAGATCGGCCAGTAGCATTCCGGCGAACGGAGCGGGCCCGAGCCCCGCAAGCTCGATCACTTTAAAGCCCTGCAAGGGTCCGCTCATGTCTTGTCCTTTTTTCTTAGTTTATTTAGCGATCAACATTTTAGGTCTTCCAAACCCTCTCGTCGAACACGGGATCAGCGACCTCTGGGTCAATGACTTCGCGATCGCTGACCTCTACAACAGCAGAAGCGTGTGTTCTTGTCTTGTGCGCGCGCAACCGACCCTTACCTAAACTCTATGATATGCGATTGCAGTCAACCGTTTGCGTGAGCGCGGTTACTATCACTTACCGATTACTTTGTTATTTTTCTGAGACTTCTGCCGTGATTCAAACTAGTCAACAAAAAATTGTCGATGAGGCGATTACCTCGCGTCATTCGATGCGTGCTTATTTACCAACACCCGTTTCGCGTGAAGATATTGCTAGCATGCTTGAAGTCGCGGCGCGTGCGCCCTCGGGTTCAAATACCCAGCCCTGGAAGGCCTACGTGCTGATGGGTGAAATGAAAGAGCGCCTGACCGCTGAAATTTTGGCGGTGTACCAAGACAAAGCGCAATTTGAGGCGCTTACTGAAGACTACCGCTATTATCCAAGCGACTGGAGCTCGCCTTATTTAGAGCGTCGGCGAAAAGTTGGTCTTGATCTCTATAAATTGTTGGGCTTGGGGCGTGAGGATAAAGCCGGTATGCACGCGCAGCACGGAAAAAACTACGCGTTTTTTGGTGCGCCTGTCGGTATGATTTTTACAGTCGAACGCAAAATGAACACTGGTTCGTGGCTTGATTTTGGTTGCTTCTTACAAAGTTTGATGATCGCTGCCCGCGGCCGCGGCTTAGACACATGTGCCCAAGCCGCCTTTAACCGGTTTCACCCCGTCATCAGGCGTGTGACCGGTATCCCTGAACAAGAGGTCGTGATGTGCGGGTTGGCCTTAGGTGTTGCAGACATGAGTCAAATTGAAAATACGCTGATCAGCGAACGCGAACCGCTAAACGGCTTTGCGAAATTTTTAGACTAAATCAGAGGCATAACGATCTGACACGCTGTCAACACCCATTGTCGCGCTGCCAAAAATCGACTTGTGTCAACAACTGAACAGCCGACGCGATTATAGAACCTAATCAACGGCAAATCGTTGCTGTCTTTTGCCAAGCGGCAGTAAAGCCCAATCAGCTACAGATTATTACTGTCTGCTGCGGTACGGTTGTCGCACCCAATTAGCGACACATCATTACTGCCTATTGCGGTACGGTTGTCGCACCCAATTAGCGACACAGCATTACTGTCTATTGCGGTACGGTTGCCGCACCGAATCAGCGACATATCGTTGCTGCAATTGGTCGCGGTGTAAACTTCATTGCGTTTCATGATTTGTTTTTTTCCTTCAACCTCATCCACATCATAAAAAAACTATGGACCTTACCCTCTCGTTACATGAATTTTGGATCCCTCTGGGCCAGATTCTTTTAGTCAATATCGTGCTTTCAGGCGATAACGCTGTGGTCATCGCTTTGGCTGCACGTTCTTTACCTGCCAAGCAACAAAAACTTGCGATTTTTTGGGGCTCAGCCGCAGCGATTCTGATGCGAATTGTGCTCACGATTTTTGCCGTTAAATTACTGACTTTGCCCTATTTAAAGCTCATCGGCGCGGTATTGCTGATCTGGATTGGTATTCAGTTATTGAGTGCTGATGACGGAGAAGAAAATGTGTCTTCAAGCGATAACCTGATGGCCGCAATCAAAACGATTCTGCTCGCCGATTTGGTTATGAGTTTGGATAACGTGCTAGGTGTTGCCGCCGCCGCAAAAGGCAGCATGCCCCTGCTGATTATCGGCTTGGCGGTCAGTATCCCCTTGGTGATCTTTGGTGCCTCGCTGTTGCTAAAAGTCATGGAGCGCTTTCCAATCATTATCACGATTGGCGGTGGCTTGTTAGGCTGGGTAGCAGGCGAAATGGCGGTGACTGATCCTGCGATCAGT
>JBIIWK010000313.1:0-3696 GCA_044338955.1 Burkholderiaceae bacterium | reverse complement strand
TGGCCACGCGGGGCTCGCTGCGCGCGCCGAACAGTTGGCGACGGGTGTCAGGCTTCACCCGACACTTTTACCCGCCTTAGCGCCCTTTGCCGAGCGCTTTGGTCTGGCTGTGCCGGCACCGCTTAGTGTTTGAGTTTCTTTTTGAGGCTCGTTATTCTTTGATGGCTTGCTCCTAAGTCGTTTGTGTATCAAATTGACATCCTTCCCATCTTTAAGGTCGAGGCTTTCCGCGCAATCTGGTAAATTGATCAAGCCAATTTGGCAAGATCATTAGGGATAGTGAGCATGCGTTTACAAGGAAAAACAATTTTGGTCACGGCCGCCGGACAAGGAATCGGTCGTGCCTGTGCGCTTGCCATGGCGCGTGAGGGCGCGACTGTATGGGCGACGGATCTTAAACAAGACCTACTCAATGCTTACGCGGGCGTACCTAATATCAAGACCCATATCCTTGACGTTTTAAAAACTGCCGAGGTCGATGCCTTTGCTAAAAAAATCGGCAACATCGATGTCTTGTTCAATTGCGCGGGCTTCGTGCACCAAGGCGACATCATGCAAGTCAGTGATGCCGACTGGGATTTCAGTATGGATTTGAACGTCAAATCTATGTATCGGACAATTCGTGCGTTTTTGCCTGGGATGCTTGAACAAGGCAAGGGCAGTGTGATTAACATGGCCTCTGCAGCCTCGAATATTAAGGGCGCACCCAATCGCGTGATCTATGGTGCCTCAAAGGCCGCTGTCATTGGTTTGACACGCGCGCTGGCTGCTGATTACGTTGCGCGTGGCGTGCGGTTTAACGCCATCTGTCCGGGTACTGTTGAGTCGCCCTCGCTCGGCGAGCGTATTCAGGCGGTATCCACCCAAACTGGTAAGACAGTCGCTGAGGCGCGAGACATGTTTGTGGCGCGTCAACCCATTGGACGAATTGGTAAACCTGAAGAGATCGCTTATCTGGCAGTCTATCTGGCTTCAGACGAGTCGTCCTTTACAACGGGTACCTCGCAGATTATTGATGGTGGTTGGTCGCTGTAACAAATGCTTGACACAGAATTTAGGACGGTTGATTGTTGTAGCCGCTGCGGCCCGGATATTAACGGCTTTGCTTGAGATGGTCAGTACTTTGGGGATGACTGAAGGCAGTTGCTAAGCATAAATATTTTGTCTGTTTTGAACTTGAAGTGTTTGGATAGTTTGACCTTAATTTTTCATTTTTTCAACACGAAGGAAACCGCATGAAACTCGTACGCTATGGTGCCAAGGGTAAAGAAAAGCCAGGCTTGATTGATCAAGAAGGCAAACTGCGTGACTTGTCAGGCGTGATCGCCGACATCACCAACGATCAGTTGTCGTCTGCGGCACTCAAAAAACTGGCCAAGATCAAAACCAGCACCTTGCCGCTTGTGAAAGGCAAGCCGCGTTTCGGCGTGCCGATTGCCAAGATGGGTAAGTTTTTGGCCATTGGTTTGAACTATTCGGATCACGCCGCTGAAGCCGGCATGCCAATCCCCAAAGAGCCCATCATGTTTTACAAGGCGGATACCAGCCTGACTGGCCCGAATGACAATGTCATGCTGCCTAAGGGTTCAAAAAAATCAGACTGGGAAGTCGAACTCGGCATCGTGATCGGCAAAAAAGCGCGCTATGTCACTAAAAAAGATGCGCTCAAACACGTGGCCGGCTATTGCGTGGTCAATGACGTGTCAGAGCGTGAATACCAGATCGAGCGTGGCGGCACCTGGGACAAGGGCAAAGGTTGCGATACTTTTGGCCCAGTAGGCCCTTGGTTGGTGACGACTGATGAAATCAAAAATCCACAAAAATTAGACATGTGGCTTGATTTGAACGGTAAGCGTTTCCAAACCGGCAACACCAAGACCATGATTTTTGATGCCGCCACCATCATCAGCTACGTCAGTGAATTTACGACACTGATGCCAGGCGACATCATCACAACCGGTACGCCTCCAGGTGTTGGAATGGGTGTTAAGCCCAAGCCGCGTTACCTGAAGGCAGGCGATGTGATGACGTTAGGGATTGAGGGTCTTGGCCAGCAATCACAGAAAGTTGTGCCGTTTAAAAAGTAAGTCACCGTATCGCAGTCGCAATCTCTCACCCCTCAGGTGCATGCTCTTACTAAAAGGCTTGCTCGTGAGGGGAGGGATGGCAAACACATGATCATTTAGGAGTCTTGAATGGCGAAGTCAGATAAAAGCAAAAAGCCGGCAGCACCAAGCCGTTCAAGTCAGTGGTTTTCGCGTAATGATATTTACGGGTTCATCTACCGTAGCTGGACAAAAAATCGCGGTATTCCGCACGATCAGTTCGATGGGCGGCCCGTCATTGGTATTTGTAACACCTGGTCTGAACTGACGCCCTGTAATTCGCATTTCAGATTACTGGCTGATCAGGTGCGTCAAGGTGTGCTCGAGGCCGGTGGGTTTCCACTTGAATTTCCGGTAACGTCGATTGGTGAAACCTTGGTGCGCCCGACGGCAATGTTGTTGCGTAATCTTGCCAGCATGGATGTCGAAGAAACGATTCGTGCCAATCCACTCGATGGTGTGGTGTTGCTGTTTGGCTGCGATAAAACGACGCCCTCGCTTTTGATGGGTGCTGCGAGTGTCAATATCCCGACCATTGGTGTTTCGGGTGGGCCGATGCTCACCGGTAAGTATCGCGGCAAAGATATTGGGTCCGGCACTAATACATGGTCAATGTCTGAAGACGTGCGTGCCGGCAAGATGACGCTCGACGAATTTCACGAGGCCGAATCCTGCATGCATCGCTCGCACGGGCATTGCATGGTGATGGGTACTGCTTCAACGATGGCCAGCATGGTTGAGGCGTTAGGCGTGGCCTTACCGGGTAACGCGGCGTATCCGGCTGTCGATGCACGCCGCAATGTTTTGGCGCGCGAATCGGGTCGTCGTATTGTGCAGATGGTCAAAGACAATCTGACGCTCGATAAAGTACTGACACGTCACGCGTTTGAAAACGCGATTCGTACCAACGCTGCGATTGGTGGCTCAACCAACGCAGTGATCCATTTGATCGCCATCGCCCGACGGATTGGTGTCAAGCTTGATATCGATGATTGGGATAAGTTTGGGCGTGACGTACACACGCTGTTGAACTTGATGCCAAGCGGCAAGTACTTGATGGAAGATTTCTGCTACGCCGGTGGTTTGCCTGTGGTGTTACGCACGCTTGGCGAGCAGGGCTTGTTGAATAAAAAAGCGTTAACAGTGAATGGTCATTCGCTTTGGGATAACGTTAAAAAAGCCGAATGCTACAACCGCGACGTGATCACGACGTTTGAAAAGCCCTTTAAAAAGAATACAGGTATCGCGGTGTTGCGCGGCAATTTATGCCCAGATGGCGCCATTATTAAGCCTTCGGCCGCCACTAAAAAATTACTCAAGCATCGCGGTCGTGCAGTGGTGTTTGAAAATATCGAAGACTTTCACAAGCGCATCGATAGCCCCAAATTGGATATCGACGAAACCTGCATCATGGTGCTTAAAAACTGTGGCCCGAAAGGCTATCCTGGCATGGCAGAGGTTGGCAATATGCCGCTGCCGCCCAAGATTCTTAAAAAGGGCATCACCGACATGATCCGCATCTCAGATGCGCGCATGAGCGGCACAGCCTATGGCACGGTGATTTTGCACGTTGCACCAGAAGCGGCAGCCG
>JBIIWK010000072.1:0-12663 GCA_044338955.1 Burkholderiaceae bacterium | reverse complement strand
CAATACGCACAGACCGGCCACACCCCTCTTGAGTTGACCACTGCAACTCCACGCAGGCTGATCGACGTACGTCGACACCACATCGGATACGTGAGTCAGTTTTTACGTGTGATTCCAAGGATTTCAACCCTTGATCTGGTAGCCGAGCCACTGTTGGCTGAACTTGGGCATGACGAGCACGCGCTTAAGCAGGCGCGTGAGCGTGCGGGCGTATGGCTCACGCGGCTACGCATCCCTGAACGGCTGTGGAGCTTGGCACCCGCAACATTTTCGGGTGGAGAGCAGCAACGGGTCAATATCGCACGCAGCATGATCAAGCCGCGTTCACTGCTACTACTTGATGAGCCCACTGCCTCGCTCGATGCGCTCAACACACAAACCGTGGTGACACTCATCCACGAAGCGATTGCAGCGGGGGCCGCCGCCGTCGGAATCTTTCACGACCAGGCGGTGGGCAACCAGCTCGCTACACGCCGTATCGACATGACCAATTTTCGGAGCATCACATGCGCGGCTCAATAGTCATCACTAATGCTCGACTGATTATGAATCACGAGGTGATCCACGGTTCAGTCTCCGTGGTGAACGGCCGTATCGATTCGATCGATGCTGGCCTCAGCACAACCCCAGGTGCTATTGATCTTGAGGGCGACTTCTTGATGCCTGGAATGGTTGAAATTCATACCGACAACTTTGAACGTCACCTCATGCCTCGGCCAAAGGTCATGTGGGCCGAAAGGCCCGCCCTGATCGCACATGATGCCGAGATTGCCTGTGCCGGCATCACAACCGTATTTGATGCACTTGGCGTAGGCGAGGCTGACACCGAAAGCGTTCGGGGACAGACTTGGGGCTCTGTACTGACAGCGCTGGATCAATACACCAACGAGAATCTATTGCGGGCAGATCATTACATTCATGTACGTTGTGAATTGCCAGCACCGAACACCATTGAACTTTTTGAGCCGTTTAATGGTCACGCGCGTCTTGGTCTGATCTCATTGATGGACCATACCCCTGGCCAACGCCAATGGGAGGATATCGAGCAAGCACGCGTGTACTTCATAGGCAAAAAGGGCTGGAGTCACGAAAAATTCGAAGAAAAAGTCAGCAATGCGACCATGCTCCAAAGTCAATTTAGTGCTCCGCATCGACAGTATTTCGTCGACTATTCGAAGCGTACAGGGATCCACCTCGCCAGCCACGACGACACCACCGAGGCACATGTTCAACAGGCTTATGCAGAAGGGGCCAGCATGTCCGAATTTCCTACCACTTTAGCAGCTGCGCAGTACGCGAAAAATTTAGGCTTACTTACGGTGATGGGTGGTCCCAACGTGGTGCGTGGCGGTTCGCACTCTGGCAATGTGTCTGCCACTGAATTGGCGAAACAAGGCTTACTCGATGTGCTGTCATCCGATTATGTACCGGGCAGTTTGTTAAGTGCCGTCGCTCGCTTGGTACACGAGGAGGTCATGACGTTACCCCAGGCGGTCGCAACAGTCACCCGCCACCCAGCGCAAGCGACCGGCCTAAACGATCGCGGCGCACTCGAAATCGGCTTCAGAGCAGATCTGGTGCGTCTGCGTCTGCACGCGTCACCAGATCACCCTAGTCAGGCTTTCGCACGCACAGTTTGGCGCGAAGGGATTCAAGTTGTTTGAGTGTTGTGATCGCTTACCTGTCATTCTTTAACTTTAGCGATCGCTGACCTCTAATTCTTGAACCGAATACCTCTGTTTACGCTGCACTCTGGTGCGCGCCTCGAATTTTAAATTTCACATAACTGTAAAGCCTTTGTCACGTCAGCTCGGCATACTGACATGATTCGACACATGGACAATCGCTATGACCACTGCCCTGCGTATCACCCATCTGAACAAGCGCTTTAGCCCTCAAAAACGAGCGCTCTGTGATATCAATCTAAGCGCGCAGCGCGGCGAAATGATCGCCTTGATCGGCGCCTCAGGCTCGGGTAAATCGACATTACTACGCCACATCGCGGGGCTGCTCGCCGGCGATCCAGTATCAGGCTCTTCAATTGAAGTCGCGGGCTCTGTGATTCAGAGAGACGGACAGATTGCACCTGACATTCGCGCAACGCGAGCAAAAGTTGGATTTGTTTTTCAGCAGTTCAATTTGGTAGACCGCTTGTCGGTGATGACCAATGTCTTGGTTGGCCTGTTGCACCGCCTACCCTTGTGGCGCAGTCTGCTAGGTTTATTCAATCAGGCCGAGCGCAACTTAGCCTACCAAGCGCTCGCGCGGGTTGGGATACAAGATTGCCACGGCCAGCGTGCCTCGACACTATCTGGCGGTCAACAGCAGCGTGCCGCCATCGCACGTACGCTGGTGCAAGGTGCTGATTTGATTTTGGCAGACGAACCCATCGCCTCGCTCGATCCAGAATCTTCACGCAACGTCATGGAGATCTTGGCGCGCATCAATCGCGAAGACAAGTGCACGGTCATTGTGTCACTACATCAAGTCGAAATTGCGCTGAAGTACTGTCCGCGTGTCGTCGCCTTGCATCAAGGAAAAGTTGTTTTTGACGGTGCAGCGTCTGAATTGACGCCCACACTTCTGCGCGAACTATACGGCGTTCAGGTTGAAGAACTGTTCGCCCCCTTGGGTGCTCAACAACCGGCAACAGTTGCACGCTCGCATGCGAGTTCTGGATTATCGCTTGGTCAGGCTGCCTAGCTTTTATTTGTAGATAAGTGGCCATACCTCCTATCCTTAAGCAGTTAAGACATACCTTTCATTTATCGGAGTTTATTTAATGCTAAGAAAATTACTGGCGCTCGCCATAGTCTCGATAGCGCCCTTAACTTACACAACAGGTGCGCAGGCTCAAGAGATTAACTTTGGCCTCATCTCCACAGAATCCAGTCAGAACCTTAAGCAAAACTGGCTACCTTTGTTCGCTGATCTTGAACGCCAAACTGGCATCAAGGCGAAGCCATTTTTTGCCTCAGACTATGCGGGCATCATTGAAGGTATGCGTTTTAAGAAAGTTCAAGCAGCCTGGCTGGGCAACAAATCCGCCATGGAAGCCGTTGATCGATCGGGTGCCGAGGTCTTTGCACAGCAAGTGGCTGCCAACGGTAGCTTAGGTTACTACTCGCACTTAGTCGTACATCGCGATAGCGCCCTGAACTCAGTAGAAGATGTCCTTAAAAACGCTAAATCACTCAGCTTCGGTAACGGCGATCCAAACTCAACTTCGGGCTTTCTAGTCCCTGGTTTTTATGTCTTTGCTAAGAACAATGTTGATGCAAAAAAGATTTTCAAAGTCTCGCGCGCAGCAAATCACGAAACAAACTTACTAACCGTCGCTATTAAACAAGTAGACGTGGCAACAGCAAACAGCGAAGCACTAGAAAGATTGCATATCGTTCAGCCTGAAAAATTCAAAGAGATTAAAGTGATCTGGACGTCGCCACTGATTGCCTCTGATCCCATTTTGATGCTGAAGGATTTGCCCGAAGCGACCAAACAAAAACTCAAGGATTTTTTCTACGGCTATGGCAAGACTGACGCCAAAGAAAAAGAGATTTTGATGAATATCGGAAAGCTTGCTGGCTTTCAAGCATCCACCAATGCCCAGTTGATTCCGATTCGTGAGCTCGAATTATTCAGCCAGCGTATCAAAGTTGGGAACGATGAAACCCTCTCGACCGCGGACAAACAAGCCAAACTCGCAGAGTTCGACGCAAAACTTGCAGCACTCAAAAAGTAAAACGATGAATATCTCTTCAGCTGCCGCGACGTTATCGGCCCCCGCCTCAAGCAAGCATAGCCTTCTTTGGTACGCGTCGTGGGCAGCGTTGTTGCTCGCATTGACAGCCTCTTGGCAGGGCGCTGATATGCGCCCGTTCGACTTGATCAAAGACTCCGGCAACATGGCGACCTATGCCGCTGACTTCTTTCCACCGAACTTTGCGCAATGGCCACTGTTCATTGAAGAGATGATCGTGACCCTACAAATTGCGCTCTGGGGCACCACGCTTGCTGTGATCACGGCAATCCCGATGGCGCTGTTAGGTTCAGCCAACCTAGTTCCAGCCTGGGTCTATCAACCCATTCGTCGCGTGATGGATGCTTGTCGCGCAATTAATGAGATGGTATTCGCAATGCTGTTTGTCGTCGCCGTTGGCTTAGGCCCCTTTGCAGGGGTGCTGGCACTTTGGATTCATACGACTGGCATCTTGGCAAAGCTGTTTTCTGAGGCAGTTGAAGCAATCGACCCTCAACCGGTAGAGGGCATTCGGTCAACGGGCGCCTCGGCCTTACACGAGATTCTCTACGGCGTGATTCCGCAAGTGATGCCGCTTTGGATTTCGTTTGCACTGTACCGTTTTGAATCAAATGTTCGCTCAGCCACGGTGGTCGGGATGGTTGGCGCGGGGGGCATTGGCGTTGTGCTGTGGGAAATTATCCGCGGCTTTCAATACGCAGAAACCTGTGCAGTGATGCTGATCATCATTGCCACAGTGACGTGCATTGATTTGCTGTCTGCGCGAATCCGCCGGGCACTTGTTTAAAAAGGTTTCACATGGCTTTGACTTTAAATGATGTAACACAGCTACTTACCATTGAGGGTGAGAATCAATATGGCGGCGAAGCTGTCAGTCAGCTTGAGCATGCCCTGCAGTGCGCGACGTTGGCCGAGCAGGCGGGCGAGACACCGCAGACCATTACCGCAGCGTTATTGCATGACATTGGGCATTTGTTAGCTAAGACCGGTCGTGTGCAAGAAAGTGCTAGTACCGAAAGCGGCGACGACTTGCACCAATATGTCGCCTTGCCGTTTTTACGGGGGTTGTTCTCGAGCGCAGTTCTTGAGCCCATTCGCTTGCATGTCGATGCGAAGCGTTACCTTTGCGCAACCGACCAGTCGTACTGGAGCACCCTTTCGACAGCATCTAAACACAGCCTGATTATGCAAGGTGGTGTATATACCCCGCCGCAGGCAGTAGAGTTTGAAGCACAGTCGTTTGCCCAAGAAGCGGTTCGGCTTCGCCGTTACGACGATTTGGCCAAGATGCCTGAGGCGCTTACGCCTGCTCTGCCACACTTTTTAAGAATAATGCATAGCGTCGCACTTTGACTTGCTAGCACCTTAACCCGATCTACCTACAGGATTCACATGTCGCTGCTTCTTACTAAACGTTGGTTTTTAAAACTCACCACGCTCGGGCTCTGTGCTTTAGTGTTACCAAATGCCACCGCGCAATCGACAGACACTCGCCCTGTGGTACGTGTCGCCGTGCAACAATTATTGACCAGTGGTGCTCTTGATCCCTTGCGTGAGCAAAGCAACGTTGGCACACGCATGTTGCCCATGATTTATGCCGGTCTGATTCAACTCGATACGGTGGGCGACCTGTCTCCGCGGCCATCACTTGCTGAATCATGGACGCGTATTGACGCAAAAACAATCGAGTTTAAGTTGCGCCCCGGGGTTAAGTTTCACAACGGCGATGAAGTCACTGCTGAAGATGTTGCGTTTAGCTTCGGTGCCGAGCGTATGTTCGGTACCTCTAAGCCACGTCAGCCGAACCAAGACAGTAAGACCATTGGGGTTGACATCGGCCGCAAAACGACAAACTCGACACCCGGCAGCATGGAGTTGCCACCACCCGAGATTACTGCGATCGCGCGCAACTTATGGCCTTCGTTACAAAGCGTAGAGATCATTGACCGCTATACCGTACGCCTAATCAACGCGGTGCCAGATCTAACCCTTGAGGGGCGTATTGCACGTCTGGGCTCTGAAATTGTTTCAAAGAAAGCCTATATGGCCTCAAAAGACTGGGGTAGCTGGGCACAGTCACCCGTAAGCGCAGGACCTTACAAAGTCAAAGAAATGAAGTTAGATCAGTATCTGGTCTTGACTGCACATGATGACTATTTTGGCGGAAAACCGCTCGTCAAAGAAATTCGCTACATGGTGGTGCCAGAAGTTTCTTCGCGCATCAACGGTTTGTTATCTGGCCAGTATGACTTTATTACGGATATCCCACCCGATCAGTTCAAAACGATACAAGGCAACGCCAAATTAGAAGTAGTTGGCGGGCCAGTTTTGAATCATCGTCTCATTACGTTCGATAAAAATCATCCCGTATTGGCAAATCCAAAAGTGCGACAGGCTATCACCCATGCGATTGATCGCGACGCCATCGTCGAAGCCATTTGGGGTGGCCAAACACGCGTGCCCGCCGGGCTCCAATTCGATTTCTATGGCGATATGCTTGTGAAGGGTTGGACGGTCCCGAAATACGATGTGGCGCTTGCCAAAAAACTTTTAGCTGAGGCTGGCTACAAGGGCGAAGTGATTCATTTTAGAGGCCTGAACAACTATTACACCAATCAGACACAAACCGATCAAATCATGCTCGAGATGTGGCGTGCTGCAGGTCTGAACGTTCAGATGTCTATGAAAGAGAATTGGGCGCAAATTTTTGAGAAGGGTCCAACGCGCGGTGTTCGTGGTTGGTCAAACTCAGCACCCTTTAGTGATCCTGTCAGCTCACTGGTCAACCAACATGGGCCTAATGGTCAGCAACAACAGACCGGCGAATGGACCAACGTTGAGTTCAACAAACTATCAGATGTACTAGAAACATCAGTCGACCCAGCAGAGCGGCAACGCACTTTTAAGCGCATGCTCGAGATCGCCGAGCGTGAAGATCCTGCTTACACAGTGCTGCATCAGAGCGCCGTGTTTTATGCCAAACGTAAAGACTTTGTCTGGAAGCCCTCAAAGACCTTCGTCATGGATTTTCGTGCCACCAACCTGACACCGCCAAAACAATGATCTCGACTGTAGTTGATTCGAACCCGCTACTGAATATCAGCGACCTGCGTATTACGTTCGACCAACGCGGACACACTTTTGAAGTGTTGCATGGGGTTGACCTGCACATCACGCGTGGCGAATCGGTTGGTCTAGTGGGCGAGTCGGGCTGCGGCAAGAGCATCACGTGGCTCGGCGTGCTGGGGTTATTAGGTCAGCAAGCACGGGTCACAGGTTCGGTCAGGTTTCAAGGTCGAGAACTTCTTGGTTTGTCGGATGCCGAACTGTCGCAGGTGCGTGGCCAAAAAATTGCGATGATCTTTCAAGATCCGAGTTCATCGCTTAATCCCGCCCAACGCATTGGTGCACAAATTGCAGAAAGCTTATCCCTGCATCGCGGCTTGCGAGGTGCGCAGGCAAACGCAGAGGTGCTTGCGTTATTGGATCATGTTGAAATTCCGGATGCTAAGCGCCGCATGAACGCTTATCCCCATGAGCTTTCAGGTGGCATGAATCAACGCGTCATGATCGCAATGGCCTTAGCTGGGCAACCCGATCTACTCATCGCCGATGAACCCACTACCGCCTTAGACGCCACGGTACAAGCGCAAATTTTAGTATTACTCGATACCATCCGTCGCGAGACTGGCATGGCGCTTGTCACGATCTCACACGATCTGGGCGTCATCTCAGAAATTTGCGACCGCGTGCTTGTTATGTATGCAGGCTCAATTATCGAGAGCGCCCCAAGCGAGACTTTATTTAACGCGGCGCAGCATCCCTACAGCCTTGGCCTCTTGGCCGCGATGCCCGCATTCAATACAGAGGTGCACCGCTTGACCACCATTCGAGGCAGTATCCCCCAGGCGGGGCAACTGATACAAGGATGTCGTTTTGAAGCGCGTTGCGATTTTGCGCAAGAGAGCTGTCACGTAAACGCCCCTGCGCTCAAGACAATCGCTGTCGGACACGCCTTAGCCTGCACACGAAAGCTGGCAGCATGACACCACTTTTGAATGTGACGGGTTTGCAGCGCCATTTCTTTGTTGAAGGTAAAAACGAATGGCTTGCCGATAAAAAAATCTTGCGCGCCGTTGACGGCGTCACGCTCAGTGTGCAGCGAGGCAAGACCTTAGGGCTCGTCGGTGAGTCGGGTTGCGGCAAGTCGACGATGGCCAAACTCGTGCTTGGCTTGATTCCGGCGACTGCCGGCACAGTAGAGTTTGACGGCAAGCCGGTCACCGCACACCGCAATCGAGCTTGGCGCGCCGCCCGCCGCCATATGCAGATGGTGTATCAAGATCCTCTTGGCGCGCTTGACCGGCGTCTGACCGCTCTTGAGCAGGTCACGGAGCCCTTGCAGATCCACGAGAAGCACGGCGAGATCGAACCGGCCGTTGCGGCGCAAACTATGATGCGCGCCGTCGGTCTGACCGACAACTTATTTATGCGCTATCCACATGAACTATCGGGTGGGCAACGTCAGCGTGTCGTCTTGGCACGCGCCTTAGTCCTAAAGCCAAGCCTGTTGGTATGCGATGAACCTATTTCTGCGCTCGACGTTTCAGTACAGGCACAGGTCATTAATCTGCTGGACGATTTGCGTCAGCAGATGAATCTCACAATGTTGTTTATCAGTCATGATCTGCGCGTTGTCCGTCACATCTGCGACGAAGTTGCCGTGATGTATTTAGGTCGCATCATCGAACAGGGCTCTGCAAAAGAGGTATTGTCCCACCCAGCCCATCCCTACACCCGAGCCCTGATTTCAGCGGTGTCGACGCCTGGTGCGAAACACGCCACCGCGGGTTCGGGCCGTATCATCCTGAAGGGCGAGCCGCCAAATCCCGTCGATGTCCCCACCGGTTGTAGTTTTCATCCGCGTTGTGCAATGGCGACTCCCCATTGCAAAACCAGTGCCCCTGTGGTGACGCGTCTTGGAGAAACCCACACCGTGAGTTGCCATCTCCACACCATGATTCATCATGGGTCGGGCAGCTAAACATGGGTCGCTACATGCTCTCTCGCAGTTTGCGTGCGCTACTGACTATTTTTCTAGTAGTCGGTTTCGCTTTTACGATCTTGCGCTTATCGGGCGATCCGGCAATGATGATTTTATCGGCCGATGCCCCACCCGAAGCCATCGCTGCTTTTCGCGAAAGTTGGGGTCTCGATGCGCCGCTGTGGCAACAGTTTTGGGGTTACTTACTCAATATCTTGCAAGGTAACTTTGGTGTGTCGATGCGCGATGCCAGCCCTGCGATGGGGCTTGTGCTTGAGGCGATCCCGGCCACACTTGCCCTCGCACTACCGGCGTTTGCTCTCAATCTGTTCATTGGCATCCCCGCAGGAATCTTCGCGGCCCTCCACCGAAACTCTTGGATGGATCGCCTAGTCATGAGTTTTTCTGTTGCCGGTCACACCTTGCCCAGCTTTGTATTGGGCCTGTTATTGGTACTCATTTTTGCGGTCAGCCTTGGTTGGCTACCAAGCGGTGGGTTTAGCGGTGTCGAGCATGCGGTACTACCGGTTTTGACCTTGACCGTCGGTGGCGCGGCCGTGCTGGCGCGTTACACGCGATCGTCAATGTTAGAAGTCTTAGGCCAACCCTATATTCGAGCCGCCTCTGCGAAAGGCTTACGTTGGTCACAAGTTGTGATTCGTCATGCTCTGCCTAACGCAGCGTTGCCAATCATCACGATCGCCGGGCTCATGTTCGGTGGCCTCATTGCAGGCGCAGTGGTTGTCGAAAGCGTGTTTTCATGGCCAGGAGTAGGTCGACTCACAGTTTCTGCAGTCGGTAATCGTGATCTGGCCGTGGTGCAAGCGGCCTTGTTACTCATCACAGTCAGTATGGTCGCAACCAACTTACTCGTCGATGCGATCTACTGCTTGTTCGATCCGCGCTTACGTGCGAGCGCTGGTGCACATCAATAGTCACCAGAAAAAATGAACTTTACCTTGATGAACGGTTGAATTGATTCCCATTTGGTCTTTAGAACCTGTTGTTTGAAAAATCTATTCACCGAGCCCCCTACTTATCCTTTCACCTTGCACCCCGAAAAAGTTATCCGCCATGGCAGTCTTAGCGCCTTCACTTCCTACCACCTCGCGTCATTATTTTTGGCAAGAGTACCCACCCCTCGTGATCATCGCAATCACCTGGATCCTAGGGATATTTATCATCGCAGCGTTGGCGGATCTGATTGCACCCTACACCTATACGGCGCTTGATCTTAAGGCACGACTGCAACCACCTATTGGGCTGGGCGGTACGACACGGCATTTGCTTGGCACCGATGAACTGGGTCGCGATGTTCTTTCGAGACTATTGATCTCGGTGCAAGTGAGCCTGTTGATCGCCTTTGCCAGCACCTTGATTTCAGCTTTTATTGGACTCGCTTTAGGATTTTTAGCTGCACATTTTAAAGGGTGGCTTGAACAGGTCGTACTCACGCTCATTGATTTTCAAGCATCGATCCCGTTCATGATTATTGCCCTGGCAGTGCTAGCCTTCTTTGGTAACACGCTTGTGCTCTTTATTTGTTTGATGGGCTGCCACGGTTGGGAGCGCAGTGCACGCATTACACGCAGCCTAACAATCGCGGCTAATGAGCAAGGCTATGCCAATGCAGTGCATGCACTGGGCGCGAGTTCTTGGCGGGTTTATTTTCGACACATTCTGCCTAATATCGCAAGCACGCTGATCGTCAGTATGACGCTCACCTTTCCTGAAGTGATTTTGCTTGAATCTGGCCTGTCTTTTTTAGGCTTAGGCGTACAGCCTCCAATGACCAGCCTGGGCAATATGGTCGGCTATGGTCGTGAATATTTGCAAACGGCCCCTTGGATCTTGCTCGCTCCGAGTTGCATCATTGTACTGACCACCTTCTCGATCAGCCTGACGGGCGACTGGTTGCGTGACAAGCTAGACCCAACTCTGCGCTGACGTACTTCTTACGGATTCATTTCATGACAACTAAACAAAAAAATGTCTTGCTGATTGTTGTTGATCAGTGGCGCGGTGATACGCTCAAAAATCTTGGGCATCCCGTTATTCAAACTCCAAATATCGAAGCCTTAGCGAGCGAAGGTGTCACGTTCGCCAAGCATTACACGCAAGCCGTACCCTGCGGCCCGGGTCGCGCCTCAATGCTGACGGGTCTTTATATGATGACCCACCGCGCGGTGCAAAATACGATTCCACTTGATGCCCGGCACACAAATATCGCAAAAGAAGTACGCAAGGCTGGCTATCAGCCCGCCTTAGTTGGCTACACCACCACGACACCTGATCCGCGTGAAACCGACGCCCAAGACCCTCGCTTTAAAGTTTTAGGGGCAGATATGGAGGGCTGGCACCCCGTCGGCTCTTGGGGCCTAGATAAAGAGGCCTACTTTGCCTGGTTAGCCTCACAGGGTTTTGCCATGCCAGAAAATCCTAACAACATCTGGTTGCCGCAAGACCTGACCGACGCTGATATTGGCGCTACAGCTAAACCAAGCGTGGTACCTGCGCATTTATCCGACACCACTTGGTTCACAGACCGTGCGCTCGAATACCTGCAAGGCACAGAGAATAAGCCTTGGTTCTTGCATCTTGGCTACTACCGACCTCACCCGCCCTTTAGCGCTCCGGCCCCCTACCACGCGATGTACGATCCGATAGATTGCCCACCGCCGCTTCGTGCCGCCAGCAAAGACCTTGAAGCATCGCAGCATCCAATGTTGGCGTATTACCTTCAAGCGATTCAACGTCGCCGCTTCTTTGAAAATGGCCAGGGATTTGGCGCAGACATGCAAGAAGCTGAGGTGCGTCAAATGCGGGCCACTTACTACGGCTTGATGTCTGAGGTCGATCATCATATTGGGCGCGTCTTTGAATATTTAAAAAGAACAGGCCAGTGGGATAACACTTTAATCGTGCTGACGAGCGATCATGGCGAGCAACTCGGCGATCACCATTTGCTGGGTAAGCTTGGCTACTTTGATCAGAGCTTTCATATCCCAATGATTGTGCGCGATCCCAATCCTGAGGCGGATGCTACGCGGGGCAATATTGTTCGGAACTTTACCGAAACCATTGATACAATGCCCACGATCTTGAACTGGCTTGAACGCCCCATCCCCAGAACGTGCGATGGTCACTCGTTGTTGCCCTTTGTACAAACTGGCATCGCGCCTGCCGACTGGCGTACAGAAGTGCACTATGAATACGATTTTAGAAACATTTACTATTCAGCACCCGAAGATTTCTTGGGTCTGTCAATGGATCAATGTGCGCTCTCAGTCATTCAGAATGATCAGTACAAGTATGTTCATTTTGCCGCCCTGCCGCCATTATTTTTTGATCTGACAAAAGATCCCTCACAGCTGCATAACGTCGCGCAAGATCCAAGCTATACCCTCGCGTTATTAAAAATGACTCAAAAAATGCTCGACTGGAAACTCTTGCACGCCGACCGTAGCTTGACAGGTTATGCAGCTACACCAGCTGGCTTGGTATCGAGGCCATGAAGACAGCCAAAGATGTTGTCAATGGCTGCTCGGCGATCGTCTTTGACCTTGATGGCACGCTCTTGCACACCGAGCCCGATATTCGGCGCGCAACCAATCAAGCGCTGCTCGACTGCGGCTTTCAGACGCTTGCACCCGAGCAAGTGATTTTGAACCTCTATGGCCCGCTGCCTGACATTTTGGCCTCAGTGATGTTGCTTGTGCAGGCACCTGCTGCAGCTGCGGATGATCTGCAACAGGCTTATCTGACGCACTACGCGCGCCAAGCACACGACCATTCGTTTCTGTACCCAAACGTCTTGAATTTGCTAGAGCAATTACTTTCGGAAGGGCGGAAGTTAGCC
>JBIIWK010000071.1:0-12675 GCA_044338955.1 Burkholderiaceae bacterium | reverse complement strand
GCGCCCCACGGCCGATGTCGCCGGTGGCATCCTTAATCCCGATCACGCCGGGTACTTGCGCCAAGCGCAGCACGGTATCGTGCGCCAGATCAGCAACGGTGCGCCCTGGTACGTTATACAAAATGGTGGGCAGATCAACAGCCTCTTGTACAGCCTTGAAATGCTGATACATGCCCTCTTGCGAGGGCTTGTTGTAATAAGGTACGACCGATAACCCCGCATGCGCACCGACTTTTTTAGCGTGCTCGGCCAGATGAATCGCTTCGCTGGTTGAATTTGCGCCCACGCCAGCAATGACAGGGATACGCCCCGCCGAATGCTCAACCGCGACGCGAATCAACTCGGCGTGCTCGTCGACGTTTACAGTGGGTGACTCGCCCGAGGTACCCACAATGACGAGCGCGTCAGTGCCTTCTTGGGCATGCCAGTCAATCAGGGCTTTGAAGCTTTTATAGTCGAGGCTGCCATCGGGGTGCATCGGCGTAACCAAGGCAACCATGCTGCCCATGAACTGGGGGACTTTAGAGGTCGAAATCGTGGCCATGAATGGATCCAGAAGGCTAGTCAAGGCGCAAAAGCGCCTATAAGAAGTTAGAGCAACAGTTTACCGGATTGCGGGGCGAACTATAAAAAAAGTCGAATGACCTGCTCGCCTAGCGCGACTAATGGAGTGAGTACGGTGCTTAGCACCCCAGTCGCCAGTAGAGCAATCACAATAAACATGCCGTAGGGTTCGATACGGCCATATTGCCAGGCTAGCCGATTTGGCAGCAGGCTAAACAACACCCGCCCCCCGTCTAAAGGCAAAATAGGTAATAAATTCAAAGCCATAAGCACCAAATTGATCTGGATGCCGGCACGTGCCATTTCAAACCAGAAGCCGCTGCGCTCGCCTGCATCAAACAGTAGGCGCAGGCTAATCGCCCAGAGAATCGCCATAAATAGGTTGGCACCTGGGCCGGCGAGGGCGACCCACAACATGTCTTGCTTGGGGCGCCGCAGGCGACCAAAATCGACCGGCACCGGTTTGGCCCAGCCAAACAAAAAACCACCGCCAAAGAGGCTAGACATCGCCAAAATACCGATGGGTACGGCAATGGTGCCGATTGGGTCAATGTGGCGGATGGGGTTTAGGCTGACACGCCCGGCAAGCGAGGCCGTTGGATCACCAAAGAGTTTGGCGACATAGCCATGCGCGGCCTCGTGCAAGGTAATCGCCAAGAGCACAGGCAAGGCGTAAAGAGCTAGGGTTTGAATCAGATCTTCCATGCAGCGATTGTAGAGCCTTACGGGTGTTCTTTAAGGCATTAGATCACTGATCAGGTGAAATTTTAACCGTGCGCGAATTTAGAATTCAGGCGAAATCAAACTACGCTTATTTGGTACCGAGCAACTGATCCCGACAAATTTTCAATCGAGACCCAATAAACTTGGGTCTCCGCGGCCCAGACGCACCACTTCAGGTGGCGCGCTTGTCAGGTCAATCACCGTCGTCGCCTCAAGTGCACAGGCGCCTGCATCGATCACCGCCGCCAACAAATGTTGATAGCGCTCGCGAATCTCGGTGGGGTCGCTCAAGGCGAGTTCTTCGTCTTCTGGGATCAAGGTAGTCGACAAGAGCGGAGTTTGTGCGTGTTCGAGTAAGGCAAGCGTAACCGGATGCGCCGGCACCCGAATCCCGATTGTTTTGCGCGACCGGTGCGAAACACGACGCGGCACCTCGCGAGACGCTTCAAGGATAAAGGTCCAGGGCCCAGGGGTGGCCAGCTTGAGCAGACGATATTGAGCATTATCAACGCGCGCGAATTGACTAATTTCTGCCAGATCGCGACACAAAATCGTCAAATGATGGCGATCATCAAGCCCGCGTAATTTGCGCAAGGCGTCTGCCGCCCCCTTGTCATCCAGGCGCGCCACCACCGCATAACTTGAATCAGTGGGCACGGCTACCAAACCGCCCTCTTGCAGCAGTTGCGCCGCTTGCTTCAGTAGCCTGGGCTGTGGGTTCTCGGGATGCACCACAAACAGTTGCGACATGGCTCTTTATCTAGAATGGGTTTGGAGGCGTCAGAACCATTGCCCTGAACGATGAGAATTTCTACGCATTACGTTACAAACCCTGCGCATGTTGCCGTAGCTCATCCGCGCCTTCGGTTAAACTCTTGACGCGTGTTGCCGTAGCTCAGTTGGATAGAGCAACGCCCTTCTAAGGCGTGGGTCACTGGTTCGACTCCAGTCGGCAGCACCAAACTCATACACTTTACCTGTTGAGGGGCAAGAAGCATCACCCTCGCCAGCAAAACAATCAAGGCTGCGACTGGCCCAGAAGCTCGCCGCCCCGAATCTGCTGCCGTTACTGCACTACCTTGGCGTTTTCGCGCAGTTTTTTAACGTAGTCAAAGCGCTGCTTTTGCACCAGCATTTGCCGGATATCGTTTTTGGCTTCGTCAAAGGTAGGCGCTTTAAACGGGCGGGTTTCTTCAAGTTTGATGAGGTTCCAACCTGCTGGCGTTTGAATCGGCGCAGCTGACAAAGCACCTTTGGCTAAATTCACCATGACGTTTGAAATGGCTGGCAAAATTTGAGCCGGCACCACCCACCCTACATTGCCGCCGTCTTTTTTGCTTGGGTCGAGAGACTTTTCGGTGGCCAGCTTTGCAAACGCTTCACCCTTGCGCAAGCGCGCCAAAACCGTCTTGGCCTCCTCCTCAGTTGCGGTCACGATCAGGCTCAAGCGATATTGCTGCTGATCTTTCATCAGGGCCATCTGCCTTTCGTACTCGGTCTTGATGGTGACGTCAGGGATAGGATTGCGTGCCATGTAGTCGTTGAGTAAAAGCTCGACTAAAAAAGTCTGACGCACTTGTGCCCACTGGGCTTGCGCCTCGGTGGTTTTATCCAGTCCCAGGCGGGCCGACTCTTGAGCAAGAATTTCGCGATTGACAAGCTCGTCTTGAATCACTTGGCGTAATTCGGGCGAATCTTTTTGACCCTGTGCAACGTTGACCTTGACATTGTTATCAATCAAAGACTGCGGCACGGGTACACCATTGACAGTCGCAAACGCGCCAGGTGGTTTGGTTTGGGCCAGACTGCTGCCGCAAACCACGCCCAGCGACAGCGCCACAACGAGCGCACGAGACACGAACGAAAGTTTGAAAAAGAGAGGTGGCATGTTTTTTTGTTTAAACTTTGTGAGAGGGGTCGAACCTAAGGTCGATTAAAACCTATTATAAGTTGAGCAGGCATTTGTGCAGATTTTGCACTGGTTTTGCACTGGTTTTGCACTGGTTTTGCGGGCAAAAGGATCATTGATGAATACATTATTTTCTACTCTCGCACTGGGGGCGCTTTTGCTATGCGGCCCGAGCAGCACTTGCATCGCCCAAACACAACCCAAATCTAAGGATTTTTCAACCATGCACGCCGATCTTATCAAAGCCTTTGCCCCGACTGGAGTGTTACGCGCCTCGCTAAACATGGGCAACCCCGTGTTAGCAAATCGTGACGCGCAAGGAAAACCCTTTGGCATTTCGATCGACTTGGCGATGCAACTGGGTAAAAAACTTGGTGTTCCGGTTGAGCTGATCGTCAACGAAACGGCCGGCAAATCAGTCGCCACCCTCGAAGCCGGGCGTGCCGATATTGGTTTTTTTGCGATTGATCCCGAGCGTGGCAGAGATATCGCCTTCACGGCTGCCTATGTGCAAATCGAAGGGTATTACTTGGTGCGCGACAACTCAAGCATCCAGCGCAACGAGCAAGTTGATGTCGCAACCAACCGCGTGGTGGTCGGCAAAGGCAGTGCCTACGACTTATTTCTCACACGGCACCTAAAAAACGCACCACTTGAACGCGTGGCATCGTCACAAGTGGTGGTCTCCAGTTTTCTAGACAAGGGCTTTGAAGTCGCTGCCGGCGTCAAGCAACAGCTTGAAGCTGACACCAAGGGCGTGACTGGGGTTCGCATGCTACCCGAACGTTTTATGGTCATTCACCAGGCAATGGGTGTGCCCAAAACGAAAGGCCCCGACGCGGCTTTGTTTTTGCGGACCTTCGTCGAAGACATGAAAGCACAGGGCGTTGTCAAAGACTCGATGACGCGCTACAACATACAAGGTGCGGGCGTGGGGCCAGCGGCTGATCCAACAGTGGATCCGCTCACGGCTCCTTGAGTAAGCCTCTACAAATAAGGTGATGCTAACCATGCAACCTTATTGCGCAGCCGCAGCCAAAATGGCAGTCGTCGCAACGTACGAATCGTGATGCGTTCTGCCTGAGCGATGACGGTATCGATTTGGGTTTCAATCCCTGCAGCAAAACCGCGGTCGTATACCTCAAGGTCAAGCTCAAAATTCAAGCGTAGGCTGCGCGGATCAATATTCGACGAGCCAACGTAAGACCACCCTCCGTCTACCGTGCACAATTTAGAGTGGTCAAAATTACCTCGGGCTTGCCATACTCGACACCCCGTCAAAATCAGCTGATCGAGCTGCGCCATCATGGCAGCATTCACCAGCTTTAAATTGTTGGCGCCTGGCACCACAATATCCACCACAATCCCTCTGCGCGCAGCCGTCGACAACGCGGCGATCAACACGAGGTCGGGCAAAAAATAGGGCGATTGAATACGCACATGACGCTGCGCCACCGACAGTGCGCCCAACAACATATTATGCGTACTACCCAAGGTGCTATCCGGACCCGAAGCGACACAACGCATCGGTATCCCTTGCTCTTTGAGTTGGCCTAAGGCGGGGGCAAACCACTCAGGACCTTTGAGTTTTTCTTGTGTGGTGAACTGCCAGTCATGTGCAAAGCTGATGATCAACTGATGAACAATTGGTCCCTTCAGTTCAAAATGCGTGTCTTGCGTGACATCTGCTTTGGCCACGGCGCTCAAAAATCCGGCTCGAATATTCATGCCGCCAGTAAAGCCATGCACGCCATCGATCACTAGTAATTTACGATGGCTGCGCAGATTGGCATACGCGAGACGCAAGCCAAACAACGGGCGCATAAAAAGCG
The DNA here is from genome assembly GCA_044338955.1 of Burkholderiaceae bacterium. Classification (GTDB taxonomy): domain Bacteria; phylum Pseudomonadota; class Gammaproteobacteria; order Burkholderiales; family Burkholderiaceae_B; genus Zwartia. Next base: position 7,647 of record JBIIWK010000071.1, on the reverse strand, counting down.
CGGCTTTCACGCCCCCCTTAAGCAGCATATTAATAATTGGCGGGCGCGAATACTTCGACCCAACCGCATCAATTAACACCCTCACCTGCACTCCGCGCGCCTGTGCTTCGATCAACGCCTGAGCAAACTCGACACCTAATACATCGTGGTCAAAAATATAACTCTGGAGGGCAATTGACTGGGTGGCTCGGCGAATCGCCGCCAACATCGCGGGATACGTTTCGTCGCCGCCACGCAACGTCTGAATCTCATTGAAGTTCAATACTTTGAAATGACTGACGCGATCGCCTAGGACTTTGAGGGTAGAAAACTGTGGACCCGCTGCAGCGCTGACATCCTGAACCAACACCCGTTCAATTGCATCTTCAGCGTAAATCGTACCGGCTCGTGGCTGTGTCATGCGTTGCTTACGGACACGATTGATGCCGGCAACCAAGTACAGCACCGCCCCAAAAATAGGCGAAAACAGAGCCACACCGACCCAGGCAACTGCAGCACGTACATCTTGCTTGGTCATGGCGGCGTGCACCGCAGCGGCCGTGCCCGCCACCCCGGACACCATAAACAAGACATGCGGCCAGTATTCTGAGAGAAGCGCGTGCAATTCGGTCATTGAATAGTCTTACAGTAAAAACATGAGGCCCCGCAGAAGGGGCAAACTGGGCGCAAACATGCTAGAATCTTCGCTCTGTGGTGGACGTAGCTCAGTTGGTAGAGTCCCAGATTGTGATTCTGGTTGTCGCGGGTTCGAGCCCCGTCGTTCACCCCACCCCCCTTCTTCTTTCTCAAGCCTCAGACCGTGCCGTATTCACGCAAGCCGAGCATTGAGCCAACACCGCAAAATAGAAACAACGCCAAGCGCCGTAACTCTACCCCACTTTCAGGGGCAGGGCACTCGCCAAACGCAGCAACATTCTTCAGCGGCCAGTCTTTTTACGCCAAGTTTGAAAATCAACCGTCGTTTGCGGGTCGGTATTGGGATACAAGCCCATAATCGAGCGACCACCCCTCACCTCTTCTGTTGCAAAGTCTTCAAAAATCGTCATTTCAAACGCTTCGGCTGCCAGCTCATCGGCCAGATGTGCCGGCAACACAATCACGCCATCTGCATCACCAACAATCACGTCACCCGGAAACACTGGCGCGTCGCCGCAAGCAATTGGCACATTCACATCAATCGCGTGATGCAAGGTTAGATTGGTGGGCGCTGACGGACGTTGATGATAGGCGGGAATACCAAGCTCAGCGATTTCAGCCGAGTCACGAAAGCCACCGTCAGTCACAACACCGGCCACCCCTCGCGCCATCAAACGCCCAACCAAGATACCACCGGCCGAAGCCGCGCGCGCGTCTTTGCGACTATCAATCACAAATACAGCACCTGCTGGGCACTCATTAATACCTTTACGCTGCGGATGGCTGCGATCTTTGAAGACTTCCATGGTGTTGAGATCTTCACGCGCAGGGATGTAGCGCAACGTATAAGCCTCACCGACCATATTTTGGGTGGACTTCGATAAACGCTGCACGCCCTGAATAAACTGATTGCGCAAACCACGCTTAAAGAGGCAAGTTGCTAACGTGGCCGTGCTGATTCCCAGCAGTTTTTCGCGGGTCTCTGGCTTAAGAGTACTCATCGTGAATCTCGCTTATTAACAATTGGGTTAAACGTGCTTATGGGAGCAGAGTACGCGTCGAAGATTTCACCTAGTAAATATCGGGTTCAGACACTGGCGCACCAAAATCGGTGCGCAAGAAATCAAAATCGCAGCCTTCATTGGCCTGCTCAATATGCTTAGAGAACATCCATCCGTAACCCCGCTCATAGCGAGGCTCTGGTGCTTTCCAGGCCGCCTTACGCGCCGCCATCTCTTCGTCAGAGATCTCGAGATTAATCGTGCGGGCCGGTACATCGACCGAAATCATGTCGCCATTTTTTACTAGCGCTAACGGGCCACCCACATACGACTCGGGCGAGATGTGCAAGACGCAGGCGCCATAACTTGTGCCACTCATTCGCGCATCTGACATGCGCAACATATCGCGTACACCCTGTTTAAGCAGCTTTTTAGGCATAGGCAACATACCCCACTCGGGCATCCCTGGGCCACCTTGTGGGCCAGCATTACGCAAAATCAACACATGGTCGGCCGTCACATCAAGATCATCGCTGTCGATCACGGCTTTCATCGAGGGATAGTCGTCAAACACCAAGGCAGGGCCTGTATGGCGGTGTAAATGTGCGGGACAAGCGCTCGGCTTAATCACGCAGCCATCGGGGGCCAGGTTGCCTTTCAGCACGGCCAGCGCACCCTCGGCATAAATAGGATTATCGACCGGCCGAATCACGTCGTCGTTATAAACGCCTGCACCCGCAATGTTTTCACCCAGCGTCTTGCCCGTGACAGTCAGCGCATCCAGATGCAGATGTTGGGGGATACGCGTCATCAGGCCCGGCAAGCCACCCGCATAGTAGAAGTCTTCCATCAAATACTGTTCGCCGCTTGGGCGCACGTTGGCGATCACCGGCACAATCCGGCTAAAGCGATCAAAATCATCAAGGCTAATGTCATGGCCAGCGCGCTTAGCTTGCGCAATCACGTGAATGATCGCATTGGTCGAACAACCCATCGCCATCGCGACCACGATCGCGTTTTCAAAGGCGGCGTGGGTTTGAATTTTGTTTGGGGTCAGGTCTTCCCAGATCATGTCGACAATGCGACGACCCGACTCGGCGCTCATGCGCATGTGATTTGAATCGGGTGCTGGAACAGACGAAAAGCCTGGCAATGTCATCCCAAGAGCCTCGGCGATGGCAGTCATGGTACTGGCCGTGCCCATCGTCATGCATGTGCCATGGCTGCGCGCAATCCCGCCTTCAATCTCAAGCCATTGGGTTTGATTAATCAGACCAGCACGGCGATCGTCCCAGAACTTCCAGGCATCAGACCCAGAGCCCAGCGTTTTGCCCTGCCAGTTACCGCGCAACATCGGGCCAGCGGGCACATAGATCATTGGCAGTCCGGCGCTGGTGGCGCCCATCAGTAACGCAGGTGTTGTCTTGTCGCACCCGCCCATCAGCACCGCACCGTCGATCGGGTGGCAGCGCAAGAGTTCTTCAACGTCCATTGCCAGCAGGTTGCGATACAACATCGTGGTGGGCTTGACATACTGCTCGGCCAGCGACTGTGCGGGCAACTCAATCGGAAACCCGCCCGCTTGCAATACACCGCGTTTCACGTCTTCAACACGTTGCTTGAAATGACTATGGCAGGGATTAATATCTGACCAGGTATTGATAATACCGACCACTGGCTTACCGGCCCAGTCTTCGGGGCCATAACCCATTTGCATGGCACGCGAACGGTGGCCAAACGAGCGCAAATCATCGGGGGCAAACCAGCGTGCACTGCGCAAAGACTCGGGGGTTTTAATTTTTGGTTTTTTCAGATCGGTCGTCATGCACAAATCTCCGGGGTAGAAGACAATCAGTCAGTTATTCGGCTTTGGTTATTCTGCTTTGGTACAGAGCTTAGCCTTAAACGTGGCGTCGGTTTCGAGTTTCCAGACCCGACCGCCATCGGGCTGCTCAAAGAAGGGGGGGATCTCAGACAAAAAAGGTAGATGCTGAACAATCCACCGATCACCACGCACCCAAAAAACGCGTTGTTCGCTTGAACACAGGCGCACCACCAACTCTTTAAAATTGATCAGCGTCTGCTGACCAACTTCGGGATTAAACCGCGCAGCATCTGACAATTCGTTACGCCAGTTATCGCGCTTTGGAAGATTCTCCCAGTTTTCGACCACCCAAGCAGGCTCAGTGACACCGGCATAAAAAGCTAAATCAAAGGGATAACTGCGCACGTACACAAAGACGTCGGTCGGCTTTTTTTGTGCCGCGATCTGTGTGCCCATGACATAAGCGGTATCTGTTTGGATAAAGCGAAACACCCCCATCCCCACCACGCAGGCAACGCTTGAAATTACAAAATAGGTGGCAATAGTTCGAGGGATGTGCGAAGCCCAGCGCCCCTGCAAAGCAAACAGCATTGCCTCAGCAATCAGCACAGCCAGTGGCGGTAGCGCTGGCAAAATATAGCCAATCAGCTTTGACGCAGGAATCGAAAAAAAGATAAAAATCAGCAATAGCCAGATCAGCATCAACAAGCCAAACGTCTGCAAGGTGCTTTGCCAAAACCGCCGATTAAACGCTACGAGCAAACCAAGCGACCACGGCATGGTCATCCCAAACAACACAGGCAAATAAAACCAAATTGGCTGTGGATTGTTGAATCCTTTGCTAACGAAGCGCTCAAACTGCTGATGAATAAAAAAGTAATCGAAAAACTCTGGAAACTTAACCTGCATCGCCCAAAACCACGGCAAGGTCACCGCGACAAACGCCACGATCGCTGGCGGCCAAAGCAATACACCAAGCTTACGCCAGCGCTTTGTCAACAACAGCCAAAAGAATAAAACGCCGCCAGGCAAGGCCAAACCGATTAAGCCTTTTGCCAAAATCGCGAGGCCGGCAAATACTGCCGCCGCCACCGAGAACCAACGGTAGCCCCCCCCTTGCTCGCTACTTAACACCGCGTGCGCACCGGCAAGAATCGTGAGTGAAATCAATCCCGCCACCAACATATCCAAATTGGCATATTGCGCACCGCCGTAAAATAAAGGCAGTGTGCACAGGATAATTAAGCTCAAGGTCGCCTGTTTGAGACCCCGGTGCTTACGAATAAAAAAATACAAAGCAATCGCGCTTGACCAAGCCGCCAGCCACGAGGGGATGCGCACCGACCACTCGTGCGCCCCAAAGACCAGCACCGACAGATCCGTGAGCCAATAAAAAAGCGGGGGCTTATGAAAATAAGGCAGGCCATTCATCAAGGGCACTAAAAAGCTGTCTGCGCGCGCCATATCCCAGGCCACGCCCACATAGCGCCCTTCGTCGGGCAAGTGCAGGTGGCGCACCCACGACAAGCACCCCAGCCAAAAGCCGGTGCCTAAGACAAGCCAGCGGGTGGCTTGTGGCTGCAAAGCTGCGATCCACAGCCGGTTCAATAAATTTTTCATGAAAAACGGAAATTAAGGGACTGTTCCGATTGTAGGGCAGTCGCGCTCCGTTGGTATGCTGATTACCCCTACCGGGCAATCAGTCTTTCTTGACTGCTCGACAGGGGTGAGGCGCCTCGATCGCAACCTGCCCTCGAGAAACGCTAAGTAAGCTGAGAGCAAAGAGCAACAGAGCGTTATGGTGATTGGATCCGCAGACAGGCCGGCGGGTCATCTCGTAGCAACCCAGCAAACTGAAAGGTCAGGTGATGCGCGCGCGCAGGGCCGCTTGCAGGACTGGCTTGAGATACGTCAAAAACTTTGCAGGATCTTCGCTCATTGGAAAATGCCCCATCCCCTGCATAATTTGCCAGTTGACGCCCTCAATGGTCTTGCCTAAAAAAGCCGTATCTTCTGGCGTACACGAATAATCGTATTCGCCGGTCAACAGCCACAGCGGGCATTTTTTTGTATCAATTTGTTTGACTCGGTCGCGAATATCGCCGTCGGCGTTATAAAAAAACAGATCCCCTTTAAACACGCCGGGCCCGCTTTGCATGTAATGCCAGAGGGTTTCCCATTTATGTTGCGCGGGGCTTAACGGACCAATTAAGCCTGAGACAATTCCGGCTGCAATCTCACCGCCATGCACATCCGAGCGATGCAGCCACTCGAGGTCGTAATACGGCTCGACGTGCGCGCCCGATTGCAAGCCAATCGCGGCGCCGAAACGCTCGGGGTGTTCTAGTGCGAGGTGCAGCACAATGCGCCCTCCAATCGAGCAGCCCATCACAATCGGTTGATCCAGTTGCAACGCATCAGCGACCGCTAAGATGGCCTGCGTGTAATCATGCGATGATAAACGATAGGTGCCGTTTTGCCAGCCTTCAGGAGGTGACGATTTACCGTGCCAAGGCAGATCAAACGCAATCACTCTAAATTGTTTGAGTAGCTCGGCATCATTCATCAGCGCGCGATACTGACGGGTGTCGGCGCCCGCGGTATGCAAGCACAACAAGGGCACACCGGCGCCCGCCTCTTCAACATAGACTCGGTGTGGTTGACCATTTAAGGTCAAGTGCATATAACGACCGACAATGGGTTCTACAAAAACTTTTGCGCGCATACCATCGTGGCTCATGCTGTCGTGGCCCTTGCTGTTCTGGTCTATGTTGTTTTGGCTTATGCTGTTTTGGCTTATGCTGTTTTGACTCACGATGTCACCTCTTCACCGCGCACGCTTGCCAAGACATCTTTGAAGTACAGAAGATGCGACATCAAGGGATACAAATCGCCCTCCATCTTGAGATGCTTGAGTTTAAGCATCGCCATCACGTCATGAAAGCCGGGCTTGGGGATAGGTTGTAAGAACTCGGCCCATGCTGCTTCACTTGCCCGCAACGCAAAGACCCAGTCGGCTATCGGGAAAGGGCCTTTTTTTACTGACGCGATCCGTCCGTCCAAGATCTGAATCACGTACTCAGCTTGGTCAACCTGTAGCAAAAATGAAGTTGAAACATGACGCCCCCGCCACACCAGCCTTTCATCGACGTTGACCTTTTGCGCCAACGTTTCACACCAAAACACATCCATCATGACTGAGCTCTTTAGTTGATCGTTTAGTTGATCGTATTATTTTTTGACGAGCGGACACTGACTTTCAGATAAGGGATTAAAGGAATCCTCACCCGACACAGTTTTGACAATCTTGTAGTAATCCCAAGGGCCTTTCGATTCAGCGGGAGACTTAACCGATACGAGATAGGTATCGTGTATCAGTTTGCCATCTGCACGTAATTTAGCGTTGCGGGCGAAAGCGTCGCGAATCGGCATCTCGCGTAAGGTTTTCATGACATCGGCCACATCATCGCTACCCGACTTTTCAACTGCGCGCAGATAATTTAAGACTGCCGAGTATTGCCCTGCCTGCAAAGCGGTTGGCATCTTGCCCATTTCTTTAAAAAATCGTTGCGAGAATTTACGCGTCTCGTCATCCATATCCCAGTAAAAGGTCTCGGCAAAATTCATGCCTTGAGCCGCTTGTAAGCCCGCGCCATGCACGTCAGCGATACTCATTAACAGCGCGACCAATTTTTGCTTTTTTCCTAAACCGAACTCGTTGGCCTGTTTAATTTGATTCAATAAATCGCCTCCCGCACTTGCAAAGGCCACTGCATCGGCGCCGCTGCCTTGCGCCGAAAGCAAATAGGAAGAAAAATCATTACCCGGAAAAGGATACCGCGACGACCCGACCACAGACCCACCACCCTCTTTAATAAATCGAGCGCCATCGCTTTCAAGTGAATGGCCAAAAGCGTAATCGGCCGTTATGAAATACCATTTTTTTGCGCCCTGCTGAACCAAAGGTAAGGTACCGACTTTTGCCAGCGCGTAGGTGTCGTACACCCACATCACATTCGTCGGCTTGCAGTCTACGCCAGTAATTCGCGAAGAGCCTGCGCCAGTCGCCATCGTCATTCGATTTTTTTCAGCCGCAATATTCATCACCGCTAACGCAACGGCGCTATTACCCAGTTCGGTCACAACATCCACGCCATCGCGATCGATCCACTCGCGTGCACGCGC
>JBIIWK010000312.1:0-3717 GCA_044338955.1 Burkholderiaceae bacterium | reverse complement strand
TCTTTTACTCTTACTTGTACTGCCCACGTCGATGCTGTTGCTCCCAGATTTGTTGTTCGGGGGGATTCGCTCATCGAACGCGCGTTATTTAATGCCGGTATGGCTGGCCGTGGTTGCGGTGCTGGCCATTGCGCTTGATCAGGCTTTGGCGCGTATGAGCCAGACTATGGCAGAGGATCGCGCGAGTGATGCTCCGCTCGTGATCTGGAGCCGTCAAGGTGGGGCGAGAGTCTTACTTTGGTCGGCCGTGGTGTGCTTGGTGGCGTTGCCAATGGCCACAAATATTTTGCATGCACAGCAGCAAGCCCCGTGGACTAAATCGTTGAGTATCAGCCTGCCAGAGGTGGCCAAGATCATCAATCAATCCGCCAGCCCCTTGATTGTCGGTAATCAAGAACGGCATCACCCTGGCAACCTCTTTGCGTTGGCGAATTTATTAAAACCCGAGACAAAGATGCAACTCGTGCCGATCGCGTTGGAGTCGAGCTGGAAGTTACCAACGCACAGAGGTGACGTGTATTTGTATAGCCCGACTGATCAGTTTCGCAAGGCCTTAGAAAAAAATAATCAGGTTAAGACTAGGCTTGTTGCGGAGGACTTGTTTTTGCAATTGTGGAAAGTAGAAGACTGATTACCGCTGTAACCAAGGCGCAGTTTGGCGCCAATCAGCCGTGTCACCCCACCATTTCAGTGAACCGACAAAATCCATCAAGCGCTTTTGCGGTGGTGGTACCCATTGCGCAATCGTCACAGACCTTAATTCAGAGCCCATTGAGTCTCGAGTGGGCGAGAATTTACCTGCAAGCTCTTCACTGCAGATCGGCCAAGTGTTGACATGAAAGCGCATGGGCAATTGCGGAATCGGAGTGGGTAGGCCCGCGCGGCGCACGTGAATCAGTTTGTCGTCGACAAACCAGCGAATCTCCTCGGGCTCCCATTCAATCGCATAGCGATGAAAGTCAAGTGACGCATCAAAGCCAAGGTCAATCACCACAGGGGTGCCGCGTAAGCCGTAGTTATACAAATCGCCCGGTTGCCCTGGATTATAAAAAACGTTGAGCAAGATCTTAGTGGTGTCGTTACCCAAAAACTCGGCATCGATTTCTTGCCAGGGATCAAAGCGATACAGAAAAAAACTTGAAACCACGCCCGGCTCTTTGGTGGGTTTAAACACAGTTTCGAAACGACCAAATTTAAATTTGGCCTCTGGGGTGTCTTTGGTGGTGAGGTCGGCTGCGGTGTACGCACGGTCTTGTGCGGCCTGGCGTTCAATGTTGAGCTTGACCCCGCCTTCAGGCATTTGCACAATGTTGTTCGGTGAAAACACCGCTTGATTGCAAAAGAACGTGGTGTCCATCCGATCCCAGTAGGTTGAATCGATGGTCTTGAATCCGTCAGTGCGCAGCGCTTTGAAGTTGCCTGAGCGGCTACCTGCCGTAGAAGCAGCGCTCGGTGTCTGCGTGCAGTAGCTCGATTCTTTTTTGAACGGGACGATCCAAGGGTCGGTATCAAACTGTTGTGCCGTGCAGGCGACGGGTGCCGCGGGGATCGAGCTGCTTGGTCGATACAGCACGCCAACAGCAAAAATCACTAAACCGAAAAAGAGTGCGGGCCGAAGCATGGTGGGGATCCCAGAAAAAAGAGTAGTGACGGGAGACGCCACGCCGGTGTGTGTTGGGGTGCGCAAAGTGGTTACAGCAGCAATTGAAGTTGAATCCGCTACCGTCGTCATAGGGCTCGCACAATGATGATCCTTGGGCGTTTGATTGGTCAAAGCGCGAGGTGATGCGAGGGGCTTGCCGAGCTGTTTGTCGAGAGGTTTAGCGTGACCTGCATCAAGGGAGGTGGCGAGGGGAGCTGCTTGATGGTGTGCACGAGACACTGCCCGCCAGCGGTTTTGCCCTGTCAGGCAATCTAGCAAGCCAAGCAAAATCCCTGCGATATCTAGGTAGAAAGCCACCGGGTAGGTGATCACGCTTTTAATCACGGTGCGGGGAGTAGCCTGGCCAAAGCCAACTAAGCCAGCCAATAAAACAATGATGGGCGCACCTAGGCCAACAAGCCCGATGACTTGCACCACGCCATGAATCGGCAAGGCTGCGCGCGACAGATCGCCAACGAGTGCGGCATGCAAGACGTTCATCAATACGATCAACGCCGGCGCAAACCAAGCCCAAAGCAACAACACTTCAAGCACACGCGCCGCGACTTGCTTTGTGCCTTGAGTGTGCGCGATCCCAAGCGCAACGCATAAGCTTGCGCCCAGGGCGGTGGCTTGTGAAAGCCACGATAGCTCAGTGAAAAAATATACGCCGATCAGTGCCTGTAAAACAAACACGCCAAGCACGATTAAATAATGGGTGCCGTGAAATAGAAACTGAAGTCGATCCTGCGTACGAACAGGCGCATGATGCAGTAATGACAAGTGTTTAAAAAAAGCGGTCGTGTGCCCACTTGCCCAGCGTCTGCGGCGCGCTAAAAAACTGTACAAATCGGGCGAGGTCTCTTCGCGTGACCCGCTGTAGGGATTAGCTACGACCTTGAGCCCGCGCATAAACAGGCTATAGCTCAAATCAATATCTTCAGTGATGCAGTGGGTGAGCGGCGACGACTTTAAGAGCGCGGTGCGCATGACTGCCGTGGTGCCGGTAAAAAAGACAGTCAGGCCAAGCCGTGTAAAGGCTGCGTTAAAAAGTTCGCAGCCAATGTGTTGGTGTAACGAATCCCAAAAGCTGAAAAAGCCTTTGCTCTGCAGAGCTTGTCGCCGGCCCTGAATCAGAGCCGCTGGCTGCTCGTTTAACAAAATCAGTGAAGTGTGCAGCCAATCTTTCTGCGCTTCGTGGTCACAATCGAGTATCGCCACAAAAGGCGTATCCAACTGTGCAACAAGCCAGTTAATTTTCTCGCTTTTAGGGTCAACACCTGCAAGCGCTAAGTAAACTGTTTTGTTGTCGCGTGTGCTGAGTTTATGGATGGAAGGTGCCTCAACCAGCGGCTGAGTTGAGGCGATAGCTTCAAGCTGTTCGACTGCGACACCCTCTTGTCGTTGTGCGAACAGTTGCTTTAAGAAAGCAATGGAGGTGTCATTACCATCTTTAATCAGCAGGTAAATATCGACTGGGCCCGCATAATCTTGCACCAACAACGATTCAAGCGCGGCTATAGCAAGCGCACCCTCATTGCGTGCGGGCACCAGCACAGAAATTGCGTCTTGCGCGCTCGTAGTGAAGCTGCGCGTGGTGACACGGCGGCTCAAAAACACGAGGCCACAAAAATAATGCCCGAGGGCGTAGGCCGCGAGCAACAGGGCGAAGAAGGTGCAAAAAGCTAAAAGGATAGTCACGCAAGAAATGTCTGATACGACGCCCAAGCAAGCGCCAACAGCAAGCGTTATACAACATTCCTTATCAAAATCACCATGAACGCCCTTTTTTGACAAGGCGGTTGCATGCGCTTGTCACTGGGTTGCTCACCTACGCGCGTAAAGGCGACATAATTGGCTGTCGGCAAAAATGAACCTGGGTTTCAAGAGAATCGCCCGACCCAACTGCTGGGGGTAGCGATCCTCTCAAGTGGGTTTATTTTTTGACGGGTTGCAGCGGGATGGGGGTGCCGTCGGGCAACGGAATCTTTGCGGTGTTCAAGAACATTGCCACCATGCTGTAGTAGCCCGTCAGTGCCAAGGCATCTAACACACCCGCGCGACCGAAAAACTTG
>JBIIWK010000311.1:0-3719 GCA_044338955.1 Burkholderiaceae bacterium | reverse complement strand
TTGGGCTCAAGAGCCGATGCGAGTGGACTGGATGACGAGCCTTCAGCGCTTGAGCCCCTTGTTTGAGCATATTCAGCTTGGGCTTTCGTCCAAACTCATCATGAGCGCACCCCTCGATGCGCAGGGTCGCCCACTAGAACAGCCAGCCGACCTGCCCAATTGGCATCAGCGCTCGCTCGCTTTCAAAGGCCCGCTACGCGCCTTAACGGCGATACAAGCATTGACCGCGCCGGTGCGTTGGCGCAGCGCGACCCTTGAGGTGGGAAACATTTCGGGACAAGAACTGACGCGCAGCGCCTTGGTCGTACAACTCATCGGAGATCTGTTTGAACACATTCAACCATAAGTCGGTCAGACTTTGCGGCGTGCGTCTGTTGTGTGCTGCAGCGCTCGTATTACTGCACGTGACGACAGCACTGGCGCAAGACGGTGTAGCACACCAAACAACCATTGATGAACTGTTGCGGCTCGATTCGCAAGCCGCCTTGTTGGCAGCGAGAAAAAATATTTTTGGGTTAACCCAGCACACTCAAGCGAGTACTGGCACAGACGCTCATCCGCCCGAAAGCAATCAGGTTTTAGCGATCTATGGCATCGGAAAAATTCTGACCGCCGAGGTGCTCTTGGACTCTGAGCCGCACGTATTTAAAAATTCGCGAGCACGGCCCGTATGGGGGCCATCGCTGCTGTATCGGCTAGAGCGAATTGTGCCGCCTTGCGTCTATTTTAAAAAATCAGGGCAATCGCATGTTGTGTGTTTACGCAAGTGACTAAAACGCAGCACGTCTTGAGCGTTTACCACTTGAGTACTCGCAACCTGAGAGCTGAAACCTTGAGGGCTTACATCCTAAATGCTCGCACCTTGAGTCTTTACATCATGACCACAGGATTTTTGATAATGCTTAAACGATCAGCGACGCGCACGAAAACTATAACAGCCGCCAATGCGCTCGCCTATGTTGAAGTTCCCACACACGAAATACTCATGCAGTTGTCGCCCGCCTTTGTGAGATCGATGGCGCATGAACTGGCTGTGCTCAGTTTGCGTGGTCGATTGTGCCCAGTGTGTTTTTCTGATGGCAGCGTGGGGGTTTTTACCTTACTTGAATATTGCTATGACGATCAGACCCGTGCGGTTCTTGACCTCTTGAAACGTCGGGGCTTACGCTTGAACCAACCGCAGCTTTTTGTGCTGCCGCCCGCCCTGTTACTCGCGATTGACAAACCTGTTGACGAACAGAGTACGGCAACGGTTGGTAGTCACACAGACCGACAGGCCCAGCAGGGCGCGCTGTCGGCTGCGTTTGATGCCCTCTTGCGCTGGGGGGTGATGCGCCAAGCGAGTGATATTCACTTTAACGTCAATCGTCATTGCTATTCATCACCCGTTTTTTTTACGCTTGCTGGCCGGTATGTCTCGCCACCAGAGTTCGCTAGCCTACCCACCTCAACCGTACTCGATATGCTCGCGGTGGCGTGGATGGATGTCGAAGGTGGCAACGGTGCGGTGTTTGATCCGATGATTGAGCAACAAGGACGCCTGAGTCGGATTGTCGACGGTCAAAGGCTTTTGCTGAGGTGGGCTTCACTCGCGACCGATGTTGGCCCTTCAGTATGCCTGCGGTTGTTGGTGATGGATGCTTCCAGATTAACGCCAGATCTGGGCGAGCTCGGCTACCTACCTCAGCAGATTGCGATGTTTGAGCGACTGCAGCTGACCGACGGTGGAGCGGTGGTTTTAGCCGGTACTGTGGGCTCAGGAAAATCCACCACTATTGCAACACTGATGCGCGCGATTGCCCCGGATCGTAAAGTCATTACCCTTGAGGATCCAGTCGAATACTTGATCCCGAACGCTCTTCAAAATACGGTGTGCCGAAGTTTTGCTGAGCAAGACGAACATGCCTTCGATAGCAAGCTCAAAGCGATTAAGCGCTCGGCGATGAACGATTTGCTGATTGGTGAAATTAGGGATCAGACAACAGGTCGCGCGTTTATGGACTTGGCTGCATGCGGCGTCAACCTTTACACGACCGTGCACGCGGGGTCGGCGCTATTGATACCCGATCGGTTAGCGTCAAGCTTTATTGGTGTGGCGCGAGATTTGTTAGCAACACCGGGCATCCTCAAACTCTTGGTGTTTCAGGCCTTGATGCTTAAGCTGTGCCCCAAGTGCTCACTGACATTCGATCAGGTCCTGCATCAGCCACAGTGGCGCTGCGCATTGAGTCAGATACGAAGCCAGGCTTGGTTAGAGCGCTGGGTCAAGGGCATTGAGACAAGCGCGGGGGTATCGCGCCACGGTCTCAGATTTCGAAACCATCAAGCGTGCTCAGCGTGTGATCATTCAATCTCGAGCTTGCGCGGGACAGCCGGTCGGACGGTTGTGGCCGAAATGATTGACCCAGTGCGCGAACCAGCGTTTCTTGAAGGCCTTAAAAACAAAGACGGGGTTGGTCTCTATCAATGGTTTGCGAAAAGAACTCAGCGGGCGCTTGAATTGGCTGAACCGCAACGCCAATCTGCTCAGCAAATGGCTGTGTATAAGATGGCGCAAGGCCTTTTAGATCCTCGCGATGTACAGGCACGCTTTGGTGATTTTGAAGCATCGGCTTCAAAGCGAGACCAACGTGTTTAAGGTGCTGTCCTTGATCAAAAGATACTACCAAACGACGGACTTACCCGACTGGCGCATACATCTGGCGGCAACACAATTTCGCTCGCAACGCGCTGACTATTATGACTACCTTGCCGAGATGATTGCCATGACCTCTGGCGCTAAAACGCTTCTGAGTATCTTTGAAGATGATGCGAGGCGATATCAGGGGCTTGGCGCGCGAGGCGTGCTGTCGCGCCATTGGACAAAACAGTTTCCTAAAAGTGGCGGCGATCTCTTTACGACCTGGTTTGGGTCGCTTCCGACAGAAGATCTGGTGGCTGTGCAGGCTGCCCAATATGCGGGTTCTGGTGCCTTAACGCAGACCCTAAGACAGTTAGCGGCGGTGGTACGCACAACGGATGCTGCGAGTGCGGCCTTTATCCAAACGGTATGGGTCGGTTTAGTGGGCGTAGTGGTGGCAGTTAGCGCGGTATTTTCCATCCCCATCTTGACGGCTGATCATCTTCAGCGGGTTTTTTCTGAAGTGCCACCCGAGCACTATGGGCCTTGGTCTCGGGCACTCTTCGCAGCGTCTGACTGGTTAAAAATTTTATGGCCACTTCTATTATGTTTGACCACAGGGGCATTTACAACGCTTGTTTGGTCGCTGCGCCGCTGGTACGGTACTGCTCGCGACTTCGTCGATCGGTGGGGTGTATGGCGACTGTATCGCGTGGTGCAAGCGGTTCGATTTTTATCCTTATTGGCGGTGTTGCTCAAGCCGCGTGGTAACACCAGCGCACGATTACGCGAAGCACTATTGATTCAGCAGCGTGGCGCCTGGCCTTGGTTAAATCATCATCTCGAAAAAATGTTGAGTCTAATTGATACCGGCGCTTTAGCCGTCGAGGCATTGAACACCGGGTTGATTGATCGTGAAACATGGTGGTACTTCACCGACATGGTGCATACGCTTGGTCTTGACGAGGGGTTGCAGCGCACCAAGCATCGGATGGCCGTACACACCGTATTGCGCTTGCAACGGCAGGCGACAACCGCGCGCTGGCTGCTACTGCTCTCGGCCGTGGCGGTGGTATTTCTGATCGCGTTTTGGCATTTC
>JBIIWK010000310.1:0-3726 GCA_044338955.1 Burkholderiaceae bacterium | reverse complement strand
TCTTGCAACAGATCGTCTCGAAATCCCCATTGAGCAGCTTGAACCCTACGGGCGCTTCAAAGCCAAGCTTTCGCTTGAATATATCGATACGTTAGCCGCCAGACCCAACGGCAAACTGGTGCTTGTAACGGCAATTTCGCCGACTCCAGCGGGCGAAGGAAAGACGACCACGACTGTCGGCTTAGGTGACGCCCTGAATCACATTGGCAAGCGCGCCATCATGTGTTTACGCGAACCCTCTTTAGGCCCTGTCTTCGGCATGAAGGGCGGCGCTGCGGGCGGCGGCATGGCGCAGATTGTTCCGATGGAAGACATCAATTTGCATTTCACGGGTGATTTCAATGCGATCGCCCTAGCGAACAATCTGCTAGCCGCGTTAATCGATAATCATATTCATCACGGCAATAAACTCGGCATCGATGTCCGTCGTGTGAACTGGAGACGCGTGGTTGACTTAAATGACCGTGCCCTACGAAATATCGTAGTGGGCTTAGGCGGAACCGCTAACGGATTCCCACGTGAAGATCATTTCGATATCGTGGTGGCCTCAGAAATCATGGCGATCTTTTGCCTGGTCAAAAATCTAAAAGACTTGAAAGACCGCTTGGCCAATATCGTGATCGGCTACTCGCTGACTGGCAAACCGATTTTGGCCCGCGATTTGCAAGCACAGGGCGCAATGACTGCGCTTTTGAAAGAAGCGCTCGCTCCAAACCTTGTGCAAACACTTGAAAATAATCCGGCAATCGTGCACGGCGGGCCCTTTGCCAATATTGCGCACGGTTGCAACACGGTGCTGGCCACAGCCACCGCCTTAAAACTCGCGGATTACGTCGTCACTGAAGCGGGCTTTGGCGCAGACTTAGGCGCCGAAAAATTCTTTGATATTAAGTGCCGCAAAGCGGGTCTCACACCCTCAGCCGTGGTGTTGGTCGCCACAGTACGCGCACTCAAGTATCACGGCGGCGTCGAAGTGAAAGATGTCGGTGTCGAAAACCTTGATGCGTTGCGCGCTGGCCTCGTGAATCTTGAGCGCCACATTCATAACATCACGCAGAATTTTGGGCTGCCTTGCGTGGTGGCCATCAACCATCGCACAGAAGACACGGACGCTGAAATTGCACTGTTGCAGGCCACCACTGCCGCACTAGGTGTTGAAGTGGTGCTCGCCAAACATTGGGCACAGGGCGGCGCTGGCGCAGCTGACTTAGCACACGCTGTCGTCAAACTTTGCGAGCAGCCAAATCACTTTAAATTCTTGTACCAAGACTCAGATTCGTTGTGGGATAAAGTTCAAGCCATTGCCACAAAGACTTATGGCGCGGCCAGCATCACAGCCGACGCAAAAGTGCGTGCGCAAATTGCGCAGCTACAAAGCGATGGGTATGGTGATTTGCCGGTGTGCATTGCTAAAACGCAATACTCGTTTTCGACCGATGCCAAATTACGGGGCGCGCCGAGTGGTCACGTGTTGACGATTCGTGAAGTCAGGCTATCGGCCGGCGCTGGCTTTGTGGTGATGGTGTGTGGGGATATCATGACTATGCCTGGGCTGCCTGCTGTGCCTGCGGCGAATGGGATTGATGTGAATGATGCGGGGCAGATTACTGGGTTGTCTTGATAGATGGCTAGCGACCGCGGAAATCGCGGTCGCAGCAGCAAAGCGTGCGCATTCAGCAACAGAACATGACTCGTTTACGTTGACGACTCATTAAAAAAATAAACTAGCAAACTAAGATCACAGATGCCGCGCCTTTTCTGGCTCTGGGGGGCTGGCTGTGGCCGGATGTTTGAGGCGCCGAGGATTTCGCAGGATTGGCGGATGAAGGCGGCCCTTGTTTGAGCGAAGCGAGTTTGGGCCGCCGCCGCCAAGACCAGAAATCGGAGGGGAGTCTGCGCCGCAGACCGACTCGGTCAGCCGGCCACAGCCAGCCCCCCAGAGCCAGAAAAGGCTACCCAGTCCAAACAGCCCCGAGGTAGCGCAGTCTTACTTCACCACAACCGGAATCCCAGCAATCCGCGACGACCACTCTTTGGGGCCCGTTTTATGCACCGAAATACCATTTGAATCGACTGCCACTGTCACGGGCATATCCACCACATCAAACTCATAGATGGCTTCCATCCCCAGATCAGCAAAGCCGACCACCTTAGCAGCCTTGATCGCTTTTGACACCAAATACGCAGCACCACCCACGGCCATCAAATACGCAGACTTGTGCTTGCGAATCGATTCGATCGTTGCGTCACCGCGCTCGGATTTACCAATCATCACCGCCAAGCCCGTTTGCTCGAGCATCATGTCGGTGAACTTATCCATACGTGTCGAAGTGGTTGGGCCTGCGGGGCCGACCACCTCGTCGCCGACTGGGTCAACTGGGCCAACGTAGTAAATCGCCTTGCCACGAAAATCGACAGGTAATTTTTCGCCCTTGGCCAACATGTCTTGAATACGCTTGTGCGCTGCATCGCGGCCCGTCAGCATTTTGCCGTTGAGCAACAAGGTCTGGCCCGGTTTCCAACTCGCGACTTCTTCAGGCGTGAGTTTGTTTAAGTCGACTTGACGCGACGATTTGTAATTTGGCGCCCAGTTCACATCCGGCCAGTCAGACAGCGAGGGGCGGTGCAAGTGCGCGGGGCCTGACCCGTCAAGTTCAAAGTGCGCGTGGCGCGTAGCCGCACAGTTTGGGATCATCGCGACCGGAAAGGATGCTGCATGCGTTGCAAAGGTTTTGATTTTTACGTCTAGCACTGTCGTCAAGCCACCTAAGCCCTGCGCACCAATGCCCAAACCATTGACCTTTTGATACAACTCGATACGTAACTCTTCAATTTTGTTACTAGGCCCACGCTCAAGCAGTTCGTACATATCAAGGTCTTCCATCAGTGCTTGCTTGGCCATCAACACCGCTTTTTCGGCCGTACCACCAACACCAATCCCCAACATGCCTGGTGGACACCAACCCGCGCCCATTGTGGGTACGGTCTTTAATACCCAATCAACAATTGAGTCGTTAGGATTCAACATCGCTAACTTCGATTTGTTTTCAGAGCCACCGCCCTTAGACGCCACTTGCACGTCTACCTTATCGCCTTGCACCAGTTCAACGTTGACGATGCAGGGTGTATTGTCTTTTGTGTTTTTGCGCAAAAAGATTGGATCATCCAAAACCGAAGCGCGCAAAGGATTTTCTGGATTGAGGTAGCCGCGACGAACGCCCTCATCGCATAATTCTTGAATATTTTTCTTGGTATTAAAACGAACATCCATACCGATTTTCAAGAAGACATTGACGATGCCCGTATCTTGGCAAATCGGCCGACGGCCTTCGGCGCTCATGCGCGAGTTCGTCAAAATCTGCGCCATCGCGTCTTTTGCCGCGGGGCTTTCTTCGCGCTCGTACGCGCGGGCCAAATGCTTGATGTAGTCAGCCGGGTGGTAATAGCTGATGAACTGAATCGCATCAGCGATGGACGAGACAAAATCTTCTTCTTGAATAATGACCGACATAGAGGCACCTACTAGGAAAAGGAGCTAATAAAAAAACAATGAAACCGTGACAGCGTTCAATGGCAAAACCACTTAAAACAATCGAAACGCTGGAATACAAAAGCACTTTAAACAATGAAGACACTCAAATAACAGGGCGGTACTTTCAGGCCAACGACCGTAATGGCTAATTCAGCCTACCTGACCGCTCGCGCAAAATCTATTTCCCTGTCCAG
>JBIIWK010000070.1:0-12710 GCA_044338955.1 Burkholderiaceae bacterium | reverse complement strand
CACCATGATGTAGTCAGGGCCGCCTGCGTGAATGCCAGGGATATAACCCCAGTTCACAAACTCGCTCCATTTGGCACCGACCACGTTAAAGCCAGCAGTCATAAAGCCATCAACCACACCACGCTCAACAGCCAAGGGCACCTCGGCTAAGGTCAACGACACTGCCGAACCGCCTAAGCGCTTGAGCATCTCGCTTTGCTTGCCATCGGTTGTACGAAATTTACGACCGGCAAACTCTTCGATCGATTTAATTTGCGGGCCACGACCAAACAGGTTTTGTGGTGGCCACGAAAAATAAAACAAAGTCTTCACGCCGGCTTTTTCGAACTCGGGCTCGGCATATTTTTTAATGATGGGCCAAACTTTATCAAGCTCATCTGAATTACGCACAAGCAGGGGCAAGTTAGCAATTGAGGCCAGAGGGGTTGAGCCAGAGATAAAGCCTGAGTAGCCCTCGCCCATTTGTACTTGTCCGGTACCGGTTGCGCGAACCACTTCAGTTGCCTTGAATGGGAACTCGCCCGAAGGCCGCACGGTAATGATGAGCTGACCCTCAGTCTGTTTGCGCACCTCGGCCGCAAACTCACCGAGTCGCAAGGTGATCGGATGGCTGGCGCCAGGAAACGCATACATATCCCACTTCGTTTGTGCCGAAACAGGCGAGAGCAGGCTAAGCCCCGCGAACACCAGTGCGAGTTTAAATATTGATTGAAGACGACGCATGACTTCTCCTTAGGGTAAGACTTAATGTACAGAATGCACTTGCTCGGCCACAATTTGCAACCGAGCTTAAATACTGGTCAAGAACGAATATGACTAGGTCTCAGGTTTTATGCAGATCATAATTGTGAATGATTGTGATCTGCGTTTATATTCTGAGAAAACTTTTAACGTGTAGCGGTGCCTCTGTCAAGTCAATACGAACGTTCGAGGGGCAGTGGATTCCCTAGGTGCGAGTCAGACTGGGGGGGATTGAAACTAGATCATGCATAGGCTAGACACCGCTGGAATCAAACTGTTAAAAGATCAAACCATTCAAAGATCAATAATATTATCAATAAGGAAGACAACACATGCGCGACTATCTAGCTTGGCGACTGGCCTTTGGCGTCACAACACCTTCGACCAATACCGTCGTTCAACCCGAATATGACGATATGCGCCCCCCAGGCGTCACGAACCACTTGGGGCGCATGGTGATTCCTGACATGGCAATTAATAACAACGATGACTTTGATAAGTCTATTCAGCTCATTGACGCAGCGCTTGAAGGCGCCGTTGAGCGAGTGATGGACAGCAAGCCAAATGCCTTCGTCTTGGGGATTTCAGCCCTCTCGATCTGGGGCGGTAACGCAGCCTGGGGCGATGAGCTCAAAGCGCGTATTCGCAAGGTCGCTGGCTGGGAAATCCCGGTCGCACTTGCAAGCGACGCTATCGTGGCAGCACTCAAAGCTCATGGCATCAAACGCAAAATCGCGGTGATGGAACCCTATTACCCGTCGATCGAGCCACGCATGCAAGGGGTGTTGAATCCACATG
The DNA here is from genome assembly GCA_044338955.1 of Burkholderiaceae bacterium. Classification (GTDB taxonomy): domain Bacteria; phylum Pseudomonadota; class Gammaproteobacteria; order Burkholderiales; family Burkholderiaceae_B; genus Zwartia. Next base: position 11,171 of record JBIIWK010000070.1, on the reverse strand, counting down.
GCTATGAAGTGGTGCGCTTCAATCACATGCGCGGCAAAAGCCCTGCTTCGTACTCGATTTTGACTGCTCAAGACATGATCGAAGGGATGCGCAAAATCGACGGCGATGACATCGAGGCCATCGTACAGTTTGGAGCCAATCTGCCGATGGCCCGGTTAGCCGATGAAGCCGAACGCTGGTTAAACAAACCTGTCATCAGTGTGAACGTTGCCACCTACTGGCACGCGCTGCGCATGAACGGGATTCAAGACAAAATGTATGGCTTCACCAAGTTAATGTCTCACTTTTAAGCGATTCGGCTCAGCTTGCCTTGCTGCAAGGCAAGCAAGCTCTAAACACTTAAGGGCAAAGCTAAGAACGCTTACGTGGTGGCTTTCGGCTTGCCCGTTGAGTCATAGCCCACCATCGCCAAACCCCCAACACGTTTGTCGAGCCACCAACCGGCAGAGGGATCCCATCTTTCAAAATGCGCATCCGCATCGAGTTGTTGTGCAGCGTGATGCGCCCAAAAAGGATCAAACATGGCCTGACGACCGATTGCAACCAGATCGGCACGCCCTTCGCGCACAATGGCCTCGGCCTGAACGCCATCAAGAATCAAACCGACCGCCATGGTGGGTACGCCACCACCGTGTTTAATTCGGTCTGCGAAGGGCACTTGATAACCTGGGCCTCGGGCCTGATTAGCTAGCGTCGCAGACAACCGCACACCACCCGACGAGCAATCCACAACGTCCACACCCGCTTTGTGAAGTTCAAGCCCAAGCACCACCGAATCCTCTAAGCCCCACCCGCCTTCGCCACCACCATCTTCAGAAGATACTCTGAAAAACAACGGCTTGTTGACAGGCCAGTTGGCACGAATCTCAGCCACAACTTCTAAAGCAAAGCGCATACGGCCCGCGCGATCCTTACCGTATGCGTCTTGGCGATTATTGACTAACGGCGTTAAGAAACTCGCAATCAAATAACCGTGCGCGCCATGAATTTCAATGATGTCAAAGCCGGCTGCGTCTGCACGCGCCGCAGCTTGACCAAATTTTTTAACGATCTCACGGATTTCACTGAGCGATAAGGCATGAGGCGTTTGATAGTTTTCACCCACCGCCAAGTCACTGGGGCCAACCAGCCCCCAAGGCGCCTCGCCTCGCGCGGCATCCGCTTGGGTCAACGGGCCATTACCCTCCCAAGGGCGCTGCCAACAGGCTTTGCGACCGGCATGCGCCAGCTGAATCGCCGCCAACGCACCTTGAGCATGAATAAAATCAGTAATGCGTTTGAGATCTGGAATAAATTCGTCAGACCACAAGCCTAGATCACCATAGGTGATTCGGCCGCGTGGCTCAACCGCAATCGCCTCGGTCATCACCGTACCGAAACCACCCAATGCAAATTTACTGAAATGCGCGAAATGCCAATCAGAGGCAAAGCCATCAACGGCTTTGCACTGCATCATGGGGGCCAACACAATTCTGTTTGGGAGCGTTGTCTCGCGGATTTTATAAGCGCTAAACAATGCACTTGGTTCAACAGTCATGTCTTGGCCTTTTTCTTTTAATTAAACAACCACTCAGGCAACGGGTGCTGTTTTAACTAAAGCTGGCATGTTCACAACCGACGCATACCAGGCCTCAAGCTTGGGATGCCCTGGACGCCAAGGCTCATGCGCAAAACGAAAATCAAGATAACCCAGCGCGCAAGCAATCGCGATTTCACCGATCGTATCGAGTTTGCTTAAACTTGCCGCGTCTTTTTCGAGATCATCCAGGCAATGCTTGACCTTTCCCTGTTGCAACTGAATATAGCCAATGCGACCTTCGTCTTGTGGCAAGGCGATTTCACGGCGACGTGGTTGGCTCGCATCCAAGATGCCATCGCCAATTGCCTGCTGACGCAGAGCCGCCCAGCGTGCAGGGCCTGCTGCAGGAAACAGAGGCTTAGCAGAACCAAGACTGTCTAAATATTCACAAATGACAGGGCTATCAAACAAGGTTTTGCCATCGTCGAGCACCAATGTTGGCACCTTTGATAGCGGATTAACCGGAATCAGTGCAGCATCCGTTGTCGGGATCACCCACTTCTCGATCTGGCCATCAATGCCGCGCGCAACCGCGCAGGCCATGACTTTACGGACGTAGGGGCTTGCAGGAGAAAAAGCTATTTTCATAAATGACTTCCCGGTTAATGTGGTTTGGGCACAATTGAATACATCCAAGACTTCGACAGCATGCGTCTGCGCTGCACGTCAGGATTTGAGTGGCGTTGCGCTTGCCTACTGACTCAAGCTCAACGCACTCTGCTGCCAATCACTGATCCGCTTTAATCCCTGCCGCCTTCACGGTGGCACCCCAACGATCAAATTCTGACACAAGCACTTTGCCGAATTGTTCAGGATTTAAAACTTCGAGCTGCAAGCCGCCTTTAATCATCAGCTCGGTGATTTGTGGGTCTTTCACCGCTTCGTTCACAGCGTTATAAATCGCATCGACCGCAGCCTTGGGCATTTTTGCGGGCCCAAGAATTGAAATCCAAGGCGCCGTATTTAAGCTGATGCCCTGCTCTGCGAGAGTTGAAATATTAGGCGCACCCACAAACCGCGCTGGAGCACCTAAGCCGATGACGACCACTTTGCCGGCTTCGGCATTGGGTACCGCCAGGCTCAGAGGCACAAACATCGCGTCGACCTGCCCGCCTAATACCGCCGTCATGGCGGGAGCCGCCCCTGTGAACGGAACGTGCAAGATGTCGAGTTTGCTCATGACCTTCAGCATTTCCATCGCCACCTGGCTCGAACTACCCACGCCCCAAGACGCATACGTCAACTTGCCTGGTTGGCTTTGCGCCAAGGCAATAAACTCTTTGATATTTTTTGCAGGGACTTTGGGATTAACAACGAGTGCGTAGGGCAGCAAGCCGACCTGCGCGATTGGCACAAAGTCTTTCATTGCATCGTAAGCAATCTTGGGATACACGTGCGGATTGATCGAGTGCGTGTCTGCCGCGGTCATCAAGATGGTGTAACCGTCTGGTGCGGCCTTCGCTACGAAATCAGACCCAATCATGCCGCTGGCACCTGGCTTGTTGTCAACGACAATCGATTGCTTCAAGACCTTACCGGCACCCACAGCGATCGCGCGCGCAAGCACATCGGTGCCACCGCCTGCGTTATAAGGCACGACCATTCGAATAGATTTATCGGGATAGGTGCTCTGGGCGTGCGCACTCATCGCAAACAATGCTGTGGCAGAGCACGCCACAAAGGTACTCAGTTTTTGGGCAAGGGTTTTCATAAGGTCTCCGACAGTTAGGTATTATTTTGGTAATCTTTTAACATGAAACAGTGCCGCTTTCACCCGTTTGGCGGTCACGCGACACCTTTAAGGACTATTGCACCCATGCGCGCCGCCATTAACTTGCACGATTTCAGGGCTATGGCCCGACGTAAATTGCCCCAGATCGCCTTCGACTTTATAGACGGCGGTTCTGACGACGAGCTTGGCATGGTGCGCAATCGCGAAGCCTTTAGCGACTACCAACTACTGCCACGCTATCTGAATGACGTCTCGACACGCGATCAGTCAACCACCTTGTTTGGCAGAAAGTACTCAAGCCCGATCGGCATCTCACCTACCGGGATGGCCGGTTTGTTTCGCGTCGGTGCCGACGGCATGCTTGCGGCCGCTGCTAAAAAAGCCAATGTCCCTTTTCTGTTATCAAGTGCGAGTAATTTCAGAATTGAAGATGCCGCAAAAATCGCCCCCGACAACGTGTGGTTTCAGATGTATGCCACCAGTGACCATCGGATCAATATGGACCTGGTACGCCGGGCGCGTGAAGCCGGAGTGGGCGTGTTGGTGATCACCGTTGATGTGCCGGTGAACTCAAATCGTGAGCGTAACCGTCGCAACGGCTTTACTCGGCCCTTTCGCATGACGCCCTCGATCATGCTTGATACGCTGAGTCGCCCGGGTTGGTTATTGCAATATCTCAAGTCAGGAGGCATGCCAATGATGAGCAACTGGCAGCCCTATGCCCAAGAAGGCGCAAACGCTGATCAAGTTGCCGACATGTACGGTACGTTGACACCCGCTCCCATGACGAGTTGGGAGACTGTCACCGCGATTCGTCGCGAGTGGGAAGGTCCGTTAGTCATCAAGGGGGTGTTGCATCCGGACGATGCTCTGTTATCAGCCGAACACGGTTTAGATGGGATTATTGTTTCGAATCACGGTGCCCGTCAGCTTGATTGTGCACCCTCACCTATATCCATGCTGCCGGCGATTCGCGCGGCGGTCGGTGATCGGATGACACTCATGCTAGACAGTGGCGTGCGGCGCGGCTCAGACGTGATCACCGCAAAATGTTTAGGCGCGCAAGCTTGTTTTTTTGGACGACCTACGCTCTATGCCGTCGCCGCCTTAGGCCAAGAGGGTGCCGACCAAGTGTTTGCAATCATGCGCCGCGAAATCGACGCCGTACTCACGCAAATTGGCTGCGGCAATTTTGGCGACCTGACCGAGCGCTTTTTACATCGCAAGGCGTAACTGCAAGCGACCTCACTGAGGTGTGATCTACCTCACTGAGGTGTGATCTGCCTCACTGAAGTGTGATCTGCCCCACTGAAGCGTAATCTGTCTCACTGAAGCACGGTCTGCCTCACTGGATCGTAATCTGTCTCACTGAAGCACGGTCTGTCTCACTGGATCGTGATGTTCGCGTCTTTAATGACCTTTGACCAGCGTGCCGTATCTTCTGCAATTTTTTGTGTGAAGTCGGCTGCGCTGCCGCCAACGGCCTCGATGCCGACCCCAGCGAGTTGCTGAACAACGGCGGGATCTTTAAGCGCTTTGTTAAGCGCCTGATTCAACGTGGACACGATCTCGGGCGCCAGGCCCGCAGGACCAAAGACACCAAACCACGTTAGAGATACAAACCCCGGTAAGTCTTGCGAAATTAACGGAACATCTGGCACGAGTGCCGAACGTTCAGTGGCAGAGATACCCAAGGCTCTTACCTTGCCATCGCGCACATGTGGGTAGGCTGATGAAAAACTATCAAACAGCACATCAAGACGCCCCGCCATTAAGTCGGGCATGGCCAAAGCCGTGCCTTTATAAGGAACGTGCGTAAGCTTGATGTCCGCCAAGGCCTGAAAGCGCTCGCCTGACAGGTGGGGGATACCGCCGGTGCCGGCCGAACCGAAGTTCAGCTTACCCGGCTGTTGCTTCGCAAGCTCTATAAATTCTTTGACCGTTTTAGCCGGAGACGTCAACGGCACGATCATCATTGAAGGCGACTGTGCGGCATAGCTGATAGGACTGAAATCTTTCGTCGGATTAAATGGTGTTGCAGGGTTCAGCAACGGCCCGAGCACGTGCGTGCTGTTTGTTGACAGCAAAAGCGTATAGCCATCAGGGGCAGCTTTAGACGCGATCTCGGCGCCGATCATTCCAGCGGCGCCGCTTTTGTTATCAATCACAATGGTCTGGTTCAGCTCAGCAGCAAACTTCTGCGAAATAATTCGACCCACGATATCGGTACCGCCACCCGCTGGAAACGGCACAATCAGCTTAATAGGTCGGTTTGGATAAACCGCCTGCGCGCCCGCAGTCTGCGCACACAAAACGAGCAGTACCAAGGCGCCAAGGCGTTTGACGATTGCGTTCATGAGGTTCCCTTTGTTTGAAACGTTGGGCAATTAGACTACCTTTTCTGTCGGACTGCGCCACTGGTCGTACTTGGCCATCGCGCTGCACCCACAGCATCTGGTGCTTCTTCAACCCCAGCCTGAATGAATCTGCCGCTCTAGCTAAGATAATTTTATTATTACTCGTTTCACCTAAAAACCAACCTATCCTTGGACAAGCAAAGCCCAAACGGCCTTTAGCCGTAAAATAGCTTAGTTGGTGCTCGCGGCTTGGTTCACAGGTTGCAGTTCAACGGGAAGCAGAAACACCTCGCCGCTTGCGTGAGATGTCTAGCCTGCGCTGCCCCCGCAACGGTCAAACGAACAAGCCTCACGGCTTCGCTTCTGTCAACTTAGCCACTGGTCGCCTGAACAAACGACTGGGAAGGCGACAGAGGTTGCTTCGCTAGCCCGGATACCGGCCAACAAGGTTGTAGTGTGCAATCAAACATGCTGCAGAAACACCCAAGTACCGTCGGGGATTGCGGTCAAGGGCTATGCCGTTGTTGTGGACCGTGCCACATGACTCAAGTCGTGCGCAGTGAATTCATTTTAGGTGGTCAAAAGAGTGGCAAGTCGCGCCGCGCAGAAACGCTCGCCCAACACTGGTTGGCTGGGGCGCCACAGCGCTCGGCCCTACTGATTGCAACGGCCCAGGCTTTTGACGACGAAATGCGGCTGCGCATTGAGCGTCATCGCCAAGATCGCCTGGTGCGCGTGCCTGGTATGAAAACGATCGAAGAGCCGCTGGCGCTCGCCGCGACAATCAAAGCTTTTAGCCATCCCGACACACTTATGGTTATCGATTGTCTGACCCTGTGGCTGACTGCGCAACTGATGCCACCGAACGCAGACCTCGTCGCAGCGCCAACGGCTTGCCACAATGTTCATCTCAGTAAGGCCATCAGCAGTCTTCCCCTAACAAATAGTCTTCCCTCAGCCGATAGTCACACCTCGACCAATAATCTCCCATCAGCATCCTGGCAAACTTTAGCAACAGATTTATGCAGTGCGATCGCGCAAGCGCGCGGGCCTCTTGTTTTGGTAGGCAATGAAATTGGCTTGGGTGTCATTCCATTAGGTCAAGAGGTACGCGGCTTTGTCGACGCGTTGGGCTTGCTCAACCAAATGGTGGCAGCCACCTGTGAGCGCGTCACGCTCATGAGTGCAGGCCTACCTCTGACCCTCAAGGAATCCGCTTGAATACCATCACCGCTTTGAAAGCGGTTGCCAATCAACACACGGCGGTGTCAAGTAAAGCGTGGAGCGCTTTTGCGCGCATTCTTTTTTTTACTTTGCTCTGTTTTCAGGTCACGACTGCGCGCGCGCAGGCGCGTGTGACAGATGACCGCGGTGTCACATCCCAATGGGCAATCGCACCTCAGCGCGTCATCACCTTGCTGCCGTCGCTAACCGAAAGCGTCTGCGCGCTTGGACAATGCGCACGCTTAGTGGGCGTTGATCGCTACTCAAACTGGCCCGACCAAGTAAAAGGCTTGCCGACGCTCGGTGGCGGCATGGATCCCAACATTGAAGCCATCCTTTCCTTAAAGCCCGATGTGGTCTTTGCCGCACAATCGTCACGTGTCGCCGAACGGCTCGAGGCGCTCGGCTTAAAGGTCGTTGCGTTAGAAACAACAAGTCACGCAGATGTTCAACGCCTCTTGAATAAGGTCTCTCAAGTGCTTGGTGTTGCCCCAGAAAACGCCAAACAGCTTTGGCAGAGCATCGACGACGGCGTATCGGCGGCGGCGCAACAGCTCCCCTTAAGCACTCAACAACTGCGCGTCTATATCGAAGTCAACCGCGCTCCCTTCGGCGCAGGCTCACGATCGTTTATCGGTGAGACACTCACGCGCTTAGGCGCGCAAAATATCTTGCAAGCTCAGCCAGACGCCTTCCCAAGGATCAATCCCGAGTTTGTGCTTCGCGCACAACCCGATCTCATTATGGTGAGTGCGCGCGATATGACCTCCATGCTCGAGCGTCCTGGATGGTCGAGCATGGCCGCCATCAAAAATAATCGTATTTGTGCCTTTGTAACCGCCGAACAAGATGTTTTGGTTCGGCCGGGCCCGCGTTTAGCCGAAGCCGCACGTATCATGGCCGACTGCCTGAAGCGATTTTCCTCATGACCACTTCGTCATCAAAATCTTCTCTGACCAAACCCCGCGCGTCGCGCGTCGCGGGGTTTTTAGGCCTGCTGTGCGTCGCCACATTACTTTTGGGACTAAGCGTAGGCAGCACAGGATTCGAGCCCCTCTGGAGCCTTGGCTCTGATGCTGTGGCGATGCAAATTATCTGGGAGCTGCGTGCACCACGTACCCTCGGCGCATTGCTCACTGGCGGCCTCCTCGGTTTAGCCGGTGCAATTGCTCAAGGACTCTTTCGCAATCCACTCGCCGATCCATTTTTACTAGGCAGCGCCTCAGGTGCCTCGCTAGGCGTCGCAATCCTTTTGGTGAGCTTTGGCATTTCGCCTTTAGCCACGCAATGGTTCGTCAAGCTCGGGTTAACCGGCGCAGCGTTTGTGGGTGCAGTGCTCGCCGTCTTGCTCACGCTCAGCTTGGCCAGAGGCGTTCAGCATACGTTGAGGCTGTTATTAGCGGGCGTGATCGTAGGCGTCGTACTGGGCGCACTCACATCACTACTCTCACTGACTCGCCCCGACATTTTGCAAGCGATGCAAGCCTTTATGCTTGGATCAACGGCCTTTGTCAGCTGGTCAGCTTGCGCCATCATGGCCATCGTATGCCTGACATGCACCACCGCGGGTGTCGCCTTGGCCAGAGGCTTAGACGGCTTGGCCTTGGGTGAAGCTACCGCCAAAAGCTTAGGTCTGCCCTTAACCACGCTGCGCGGCGTGTTGATCGGAATTCTCGCCCTAGCAACCGGCACGGCTGTCGCCCACACCGGCCTGATCGCCTTTGTTGGCCTGGCCGCACCTCACCTTGTGCGCGCAATCGTGACCGTCCGCTACGCCTGGCTACTACCCCTAGCGACTTTAATGGGAGCCCTGCTGTTGTCGCTTGCCGACTTATTCGCCCGAGGATTGATCGCGCCACAAGAACTGCCGGTGGGCGTGCTCACCGCGATTTTGGGTGGTGGCTATTTAATGTGGTTAATGAATCGCCGAAGTGTCGCCCATGAATAAAACAACTGCAGCATCCGCCGGCGATAGCCTAGCTTTAGAGACTCAGCGTCTGACCGTTACCCGCAGCCTAGTGACGGTTTTGAAGGATCTCGACCTGCAAATCCCAAGAGGACGCTGGTGCGCGATTGTCGGACCAAACGGTGCCGGAAAATCAACGTTGCTTCAGGTGTTGGCGGGCATTCTGCCCTTTCAAGGCGAGGTGCGTCTCTTTGGCCAACCACTTCGCCAACACGCCGCTCAGAACCGAGCGCGTCGCATCGCATGGCTTGCCCAAAGCGTCGTACAAAGTGCAGACGATCTCAGGGCCTACGATGTGGTGATGCTCGGTCGACTACCCCATCAATCTTGGCTTAGCGGTCAAAGTCTGGCGGATCATGAGGCAGTTGAGCGCGTGCTCAAACTGACTCAAGCTTGGGCGTGGCGCGACCGTACGCTAGGCACACTGTCTGGCGGTGAGAAACAGCGCGTGCTACTGGCTAGACTGTTGGCCGTCGAGGCCGACATCCTGTTGATGGATGAACCCCTAGCCAACCTCGACCCACCACATCAGGCCGACTGGCTCATGTTGGTGCGTGAATTAGTCGCGCAAGGTAAAACCGTGGTGAGTGTTTTGCACGAAGTGACGCTCGCCCTCTATGCCGATGACTTGCTCGTCATGTCGAACGGCCAAATCCAACACGCCGGTAAACGCGACGAGCCTGCTTTACACCGCGCAATCGAAACCGTATTTGAACACCGCATCACAATACAACCCCTGGGCACCCGTTGGGTCGCCCTCCCAACCCTTAGCTAACACCCACTCAACACTGGATTCTTTACGATGGAAATTGTTACACCACCCACCGAAAAACCTTACGAAAAATCAACCGGCGAACGCCGCGGGCTATTGATCATTAACACCGGTGACGGCAAAGGCAAGAGCACCGCGGCCTTCGGCTTGGCGATGCGCGCACACGGACGCGGCAAAGCCGTCAAAATTTTTCAGTTTATGAAAGTGCCAAGCGCGCGCTTCGGCGAGCATCGCGTGTTTGAACAACTGAACGTGCCAATAGAAGGCTTGGGCGATGGCTTTAGTTGGAAAAGCCAAGATCTTGAACACTCAGCACAGCTTGCACGTGACGGCTGGGCCAAGGCGAGCGAAGCGATTTTAGGCGGCGAGTTCTTTATGGTCACGCTCGACGAACTCACCTATCCGATTACCTTTGGTTGGATACCGCTTGAAGAGGTATTGCAAACCTTACGCTCGCGCCCCCCAGAGGTACACGTCGTGATAACTGGACGTCGCTGCCCAGCAGAAATTATTGAGATTGCGGATACTGTTACCGAGATGACCATGATCAAACATGCGTTTGATGCGGGTATCCCTGCGCAACGTGGCATTGAAGATTAATGCGTTGGTCTAACAGCTATCTTTGTCAGACAGCGTTCACATGACCGCACGATGCGTCATGGTGCTTGGCACCACAAGCGGCGCGGGCAAAAGTTGGTTTGCAACGGCGCTATGCCGTTGGTATGCGCGACAGGGCTTCAAAGTCGCGCCCTTTAAAGCGCAAAACATGAGTAACCACGCACGCGTGGTCGCGGCCAAGAGTGGTGCAGGCGAAATCGGTTCGGCTCAGTATTTTCAGGCCTTGGCTGCGAGAACGACCCCCGAAGTCCGAATGAACCCAGTGTTACTAAAGCCCGAAGCAAATTCGGGTAGTCAGGTGGTACTTTTAGGTCAGGTCAGCAGCGAACTCACGCAGATGCCTTGGCGTGATCGCAGCGAAAAACTTTGGCCTTTTATTACTGCGTCGCTTGACGCCTTGCGTGCCGAGAATGATATCGTGGTGATCGAGGGCGCGGGGTCGCCGGCCGAGATCAACTTAATGGACCGCGACATTGTCAATCTACAAGTCGCACGCTACGCCAAGGCGCGTTGTTTGTTAATCAGCGACATCGATCGCGGAGGTGCCTTCGCACACTTGTATGGCACCTGGGCATTGCTACCGCCAGCAGACCAGGCGCTGATTCATGGCTTCGTCTTAAACAAATTTCGTGGCGACGTGAATTTATTGCGCCCTGCGCCCGAACGATTATTGGCGCTGACGGGCGTCCCTATCGTCGCCACCCTACCTTTCTGGCAAGAGCATGGTTTGCCCGAAGAAGACGGTTTGTTTGATGACCACGCTCAAGCTCGCACAGCCACCACGCGCACCATCGCCATCCTCACGTATCCCTGCGCCAGCAATCTTGACGAGTTTGAACCGCTCAAAAAAATTCCTGGCGTACGCTTAGTGTGGATCCGACACCCTAACCAATTACCTCACTTGAACAAAGATGACTGGTTGG
>JBIIWK010000309.1:0-3732 GCA_044338955.1 Burkholderiaceae bacterium | reverse complement strand
TTGCTTTTGAAAACGACTGTCTTTTTTATGATTGGTATCGTATCGCTGGTGGGCGAGGTGCGATGACTATCTGGACAGCCTACGGGCTTGCAAGCCCCGACAATATTCATTTGACCGGGTTGGGTTACGCAGTGAAAGGCGAATTATTTGCACAATCCCTTTTAAACACACTTGAGCGTTTTAAAAATCAACCGACTATCAAAACGCTTGAAGTCACAACCACCGCCGCGGTTCAACCTCATTCAGTTGTGGGATGGTTAAAAGAGGTGTCTCCCACACCACGTAAGGGCTTGTTCACCCGAAGGCCGTAGGCTCGACTTGCCTAAAATTATAAATTTTTGTACAACGCCAATGTTAAAAACAAAGAACTCGCGTAAATTTAAATATCAACGCGCCCGCGAGATTCTCTTAAACAGTTGCTTAGTCTAAAGCGCCTAAAAATATGTTTTGTGAAAACATATAAGCATTAGTCAGCCTTAACGCCGGCCTCTTTGGCGACTTTTGCAAAACGTGTCGCCTCAGCTTGAAGCATCGCTGCAAATTGTTGCGGCGTGCCGGGTAATGGAAACATATCGTTAGCTTTGAATTTATCTTGTACGTCTTTGTTATTCAGTGCGCGTACCAACTCTGCGTTCAAGCGAGCGATCACAGCGGGCGGCGTGCCTTTTGGTACAACTAGTCCGCTCCAGTTAGTCGCTTCGAGTTCGGGGTAGCCCAGTTCTCGTAAGGTGGGAACCTCGGGTAAGGCTGCTGCGCGTTCAGCAGACGTTACCGCTAGCACACGCACTCTACCGCTCTTTGCAAAAGGCGCAGCCTCTGTGACGTTGGTGACTGCCATCGGAAGGTGTCCGCCAACGACCGCTGTCAAGGCAGGAACACCGCCAGCATAGGGCGCATGAAAAATGTTGATACCGACAGCGAGTCTTAACATTTCGGTTGCAACATGATGCGTCGTGCCCACACCGGGCGTGCCGTATGCAATTTCGCCTGGTTTGGCACGCGCCAACGCGATCAGCTCTTTGAGTGACGTCGCAGGTACATTTAGGCCAACGGCGATTGCCATGGGCAACCACATTGCCTGACCAACCGCTGCAAAATCTTTGATGGGGTCGTAAGACAAACCTGTTCGTATCGCAGGGTTGATCACAAAGCTTGGAAACACGACCAGTATGGTGTAGCCATCACCCGGTGCACGTGCAGCGAATTCGTAGCCGGTTACTGCTCCAGCACCTGGGCGGTTATCAACGATTACGGGCTGACCTAGACCTTTCGACATGGTGTCAGCAAGGATGCGTGTCGTGATGTCACCTGCGCCTCCTGGTGGAAACGGAATCACCATTTTTAAGGGTTTGGTTGGAAACTCTTGAGCCTGGGCGGTGTAAATCACCCCTGACATGACGGTAGCAACTAGCGCTGCGAGAATGCGTGCATACATGGTGTTGTCTCCATTTTTATTGATTGACATTGATTTTATGCCTCATTATAGTGCGTCAACCCTTATTTACACTCATCAACACTTAGACTCGGAGTCAACCATGATTATTGGCATGTTAATTTTTGACGACATGACGCAACTAGACTTTACCGGGCCCTATGAAGTATTTTCAAAAATGCCCGGGTGTGAGGTCAAGATTATTGCGAAAACCTTGCAGCCTGTCGTGGCGAAAGGTGGTTTGAAATTCATACCAGATTTCACGATCGATGACGTGCCGGCACTCGATTTGATCTTTATACCCGGTGGGCATGGGGTAAGTGCCCTGATGAAAGATCGTGCGGTGCTCGAGTTCATCCGTGCGCAAGCGCAACACGCAAAGTACGTAACCTCAGTCTGCACTGGTTCGTTGGTGCTCGGGGCTGCTGGTTTGTTAAAAGGTTATCGGGCCACCACGCATTGGACGTCTCTAGACCTATTGCCACACTTCGGTGCGATCATCGCGCGCGACCGCGTGGTCGTTGATCGCAATCGCATTACTGGCGGTGGTGTCACAGCGGGTATTGATTTTGCCTTGGCAATTGCCGCCGAGGTTGCTGGTGAAGATGCAGCAAAAACCATTCAATTAGTCATTGAATACAACCCCGCGCCGCCTTTCAATTGCGGTCACCCCGATACGGCTGATGTAAAAATCCTTGAAGCTCTGACACAGAAACTTGTGCCACTGCAAGCCACTAGGCTCGTCGAGGCAAAAGAGGCGGCGAAACTTTATTGCTGAAGGTTGAACTTTGAACGCTGCACGTTCTCGGCTCAAGGCTGACGACTGACATCGCAGCGACTTGCATGGCTTGTATGAGTTGAGTCGCTAACGTGTCAGACCAGTCGCAGCATCCAGTTGCGTGTATCTGCGGTTCTTCCATACTGGATATCAAGCAATTGCTGGCGCAAGGCCAAGGTGACAGGCCCTGCGACACTACTGTCATTGCCATACGAAAACTCTTCACTTTTCAAAGCGCTGATCGGAAAAATCAGCGCCGCAGTGCCACAGGCAAATAGTTCAGTGATTTGTTTAGAGGCGAGGCCATCACGCACTTCGGTGAGGCTGATCGGGCGCTCGTGAACCGTGCGGCCCTCTGAGCGCGCAAGCTCAATGATGCTAGCGCGTGTTACCCCAGGCAAGATACTGTCTGACAGCGCTGGGGTGATTAAGCTACCGTCTTTTTGAACGATAAAAATATTCATGCCGCCTAGCTCTTCAAGGTATTGGCCGTGTTCAGAATCTAAAAACAGTACCTGCGGGCAGCCATTCTTGCGCGCCTCTTTTAGCGGGGCAAGCGAGCCAGCATAATTGCCCGCGCATTTGGCGTAGCCTGTGCCGCCGCGCGCGGCGCGTGTGCGTTGGGTAGACACCCAGATTGGCACGGGCGTGACACCGCTTGAAAAGTAGGGGCCCGCGGGGCTACCAATCACGTAGTAAGCGACCTTATCCGCACCGCGCACGCTTAATGAGTTTTCATTGGCAATCATGAAGGGGCGAAGGTAGAGGCTACTTTCGACTGCGCTGGGTACCCATTCGTAATCAAGTTTTACAAGCTCTTTAAGCGACTGCACGAATAAATCGTGCGGAAGCTCTGGTAAGCCTAGACGTTCAGCAGAATGACTAAAACGCTGAGCGTTGACCTCGGGGCGGAAGGTCCAGATTGAGCCGTCTGCATGGCGATAGGCCTTGAGGCCTTCAAACACCGCCTGAGCATAGTGCAAGACCAGCGAGGCAGGGTCAAGCGTCAACGGTGCGTAAGGCGTCACACGCGCCCCATGCCAGTCGTGTTCGGCATCCCAGTCAATCGCCACCATGTGATCCGAATAGTACTTACCAAAACCAGGGTTTGCTAAGACCGCCTCGCGCGCGGCTTGTGCAGTGGGGTGTGTGGTTCGTGTATGGACAAACGTGGCGAAGTTGCTTGGTTGCATAAGAGTCAGGACTTTTCTTGGTTTGGGGCGAATGAGCGCGCGAGCCGCCCTCTTAGAGCGTTTATACATTGCTTTGAGATGTTTTGCATTTGCCAAACCACCTAGAAACCTAATACAAAGAGAGATCGCGCTTGTTTACTCAAAAAACTAAAGGCAGTCATGACAAAGCCAAGCAGTCGCATCAGTTCTGAAATTCCTTTTGATCAAGAGGGCAAGCATGTAGGTTTCCTGCGCTTGCCGCACTCGATTCATCGCTCTGCTTATGGCTGGATTCCAATTCCGGTCGCCAGTATTAAGAACGGTAAAGGGCCGACTGTGCTGTTAATGGC
>JBIIWK010000308.1:0-3736 GCA_044338955.1 Burkholderiaceae bacterium | reverse complement strand
TTGAGGCGCAGTTTCCAGACCGGCCCTCTTTGTTCGGCGGGCCTCAGGGGCAAGCCTTGAGCCGGGTGTATTCAAACTTGGGTGACGTGCACGCTGGGCAAATCGTACGCTTTGTCTTGATGGATATCTACAATCACCTTGACTCTGCGAATCAGGCGTATTTTCGCGAAAGTCGCGAGGCGCGCTTCGGAATGGCCTTAGAACAAGTCGGGCTTGACCGAGACGCTAAACTGCAAGGCTTTCGAGATAGCCTAGGGCCGTTAAGAAACGTACTTAAGGTACAACCATTTTTTGGTGGTGAAACCCCCTTGTATGCGGATTACGCCATTTTTGGGCAGTTTCAGTGGGCACGTGCGATCAGTGACTTTGAACTGTTGGCCGCCGATGACCCAGTTGCCCAGTGGCGCACGCGCTTGTTGAACGCTTTTAACGGCATGGCCTTGGCTGCGCCGGCTTATCGGTAACGCGTTAGCTGCGTCTGCTTCTCGGTTAATGTCTTGGCTACGTTTGCTAATCGCTCGCGCCTTCGGTTTATTTGTCGACACTTTATTGGTTGGTCAGCGACCTTTTACTCGGGCTGTTTGATCGACTTAATCACTCATGGATCTAACCTCGTATGACTGCTTTTCAATCCGATGCCTCTTGTCCCTTAGACGGCTTAGTTGTCTTGGACCTGACCCGCTTAGTGGCTGGCAATATGTTGAGTCTGCAGCTTGCAGATTTTGGCGCAGAGGTCATTAAGATTGAGCAACCGGGCAAGGGCGACCCGCTGCGAGACTGGCGGATCGAGGGTTTTAGTGTGCATTGGAAGGTGTACGCGCGTAATAAAAAAAGCGTCACCCTTGATTTACGTGCTGACGAAGGCAAAGAGTTATTGCTCAAGCTGGTAGAAAAGGCCGACGTCTTGATTGAAAACTTCAGGCCTGGCACGCTAGAGGCGATGGGCTTTGCACCTGAGGTGTTATTAAAAAGAAACGCGGGCATTGTGGTCGTGCGTATTTCAGGCTGGGGGCAGGATGGCCCCTATCGTTTGCGGCCAGGGTTTGGTACCTTGGTTGAAGGCGTATCAGGCTTTGCGGCAAAAAATGGCTTTGAAGATCGTGAACCGGTGCTGCCACCCTTAGCCATGGCTGACATGATTACGGGCTTGTATGGCTCTTTCGCGGTGATGACGGCGCTTCGGCATCGGGATCAAACCGGACGCGGCCAAGTGATTGATCTGCCTTTGCTTGACCCCATGTATTCGGTGTTGGGGCCTTCGGCAGCGGTCTATAAGCTGACGCAAAAGATCGATCCGCGTATCGGTAGTCGTTCAAACACAGCGGGCCCGCGTAATGTGTTTCCGACCAAAGATGGTCGTTGGATTTCGATGTCGGCTTCAATGCAAGTGATGGTCAATCGCTTGTATACCGCGCTTGGCGTACCCGAAATGTTGACGGATCCGCGCTTTTTGACCAACGCAGATCGCGTGGCTAACGCGGATGCCGTTGAGGCACCGATCCGAGCGTTTATTTCAACGCACACCCTTGAAGAGGGGATGGCTTTTTTTGAAAAAAATGAAATCACCGCAGCCCCAGTCTATTCGATTGATCAATTTATTGAAGACCCTCATGTGATCGCCAGAAAAATTGTGGTCGATATGCCCGATAAAGAAATGGGCACGATTCCAATGCATGCGGTGGTGCCACGCTTGTCTGAATCGCCCGGGGCGATACGTCGACCTGCGCCCGAGCTCGGTGAGCATACTGCCGAGTTGTTGGGGCGTATCGGCATTGATGCCGCAACGCAGCTTGGCTTGAAAGAAAGAAAAATTATCTAAAGGCGTCAACTATGAGTCATAGCAACACTTCGAGACGGTCATGGCTGATAGTGCCGGCTGATCATGGTGATGTGGTTGCTTACGCCGAGATTTATTGTGCAGACGTGACGGTGCTCGACCTCGAGTACACCGTGCCGCCCAAAAATAAAGATCGCGCCCGTGTTGGGGTGGCTGGGCAGATTACTAAGCTTGCTGCCACTGGCGTTGAAGTATTTGTACGTGTGGATCGCGCGACGCGTTGGGCCGATGTGCGTGCTGCTGTTGGCCGCGGTTTAAAGGGGATTGTGTTGCCATCGCCCGATGATGCGGCTGACGTGGCCGAACTCGCTGCGTTAATCACTGAGCTCGAAAAAGAACGGGGTGTCGAACTTGGCACAACAGAAATCGTGCTGATGTTTGAGTCTGCAAAAAGTTTTTGGAACGCTGATACCTTAGGCAGAGCCAGCGCCCGAGTGAGTGGGTTGGGCGTAGGGCGCATCGATTTATCAATGATGCTGGGTACCGTGCCTCAAAACGAATTTCGGCTCTATCGGTTTTTGATGACTCGAACGCTTATGGCGGCTCGAATGCTGGGCAAGCAACCGCTCGGGGCCTTTTGGCGTCCGGGTTCACGTGGCGGTATGGCATCTGTTGCAGATACGATGCGCGCGGCTCGCGAGGCACGCTTGTTAGGGTTTAGTGGCTGTGTGTGTGCTTCACCCGAGCAGGTCGCGCCTGTTAATGCTGGTTTTGCGCACTCATAATCTGGATACCTAGCGATGCCACCCTATATCCGCCGTTCATTGATTTGCTTGTCAGTCGAGGATCCCAAGCTTGCAGAAAAAGCCTTTGCGTCCTGGGCTGACGCCATCATTCTGGATATTGTCAAAATCCCGACGCAAGATTGGCAGCAAGTGCTCAAAGCGCAAATGCCGGCGGCCATTGCTGCCGCAGCACACGGGGGTGCTGACGTCTTTGTGCGCTTGCATGTGGGCACTGCGCAAGCTGAGCTTGAGGCGACCGTGTTTGCAGGGTTGACGGGAGTGGTGCTGGTTGGGGTGGGGGAGAGCGCCGAGCTCGTACAGGCAAGCGTGCGACTTGAGGCTCTCGAGCGCGAGCGCGGTTTAGCAATCGGATCCGTTGAACTTGATCTTGAAATCACCACTGCCCAAGGTGTTTGGAACTCGTTAGACATTGCACGCGCAAGCCCCAGGGTGGGCACCATGACCATCAATGAACGCGCCTTGTATCAACATTTAGGGATCCCCTTTGAAACAACGCTTGAGGTCGAACCAATCGAATTCATCAAAGGTCAAATCATCACCGTCGCCACGTCAATAGAGGGTCAAGCGCAAGGGATGAGTTATCCGTTATGCGTCTCGCAAAGCGAGACCGACGAAGCCACACTGACCCAGGCGGTGCGCCGCGCACGCGATACAGGGTTTAAAGGTGCAGTCTGTGCCCACGCCTCGTGGGTGAAGGCGTGTAACGAAGGATTTCGCCCAAGCCCCGATGAGATTGAATATTACAAAGAGGTTCGACAAGTGTTTGCCGAAGGTTTGAAGCGAGGCCTGGCTTCAGTGCCACTGAACGGAAAAATGATTGATGTGCCAGTCGATTTGCGCGCTGAGGTGTACCTAGAGTGGGCTGATCGTGTGGCCGCGCGCGATCAGCAAAAAATGCAAGCCCACAAGTTTTGACAAGGCCTTGTCCAAACGCTAAGACGTCATTCAATACGTATGTTGCTGTTTTCAACGCAGGCTTAACCGTAGGTTAAAAAAGTTAATCCTTTGCGCTGACATTTGAAGACGAATTGATTTAGGAAAAAATATCATGACGTACAGAGTGGCACGCTGCACGATGTTTGTAACGCCAACTAATCCACGGTTTATCGACAAAGCGTGGACCCGCGGCGGCGATGTTTATATTCTGGACATC
>JBIIWK010000069.1:0-12756 GCA_044338955.1 Burkholderiaceae bacterium | reverse complement strand
TGCGCTAACGACTCGGGCGCCTTCCAAAGGAAATTCATGAAACGAATCATTATGCTCGCCGCCTCATTGGCGCTTGCAGCCCCACTCTATGCACAAAATGTGGCGACTGTAAACGGCAAAGCCATTACGCAAGAAAGCGTCGATCAGTTTGTCAAACTGCTGATCAGTCAGGGCCAGGGCGCCTCTGACACCCCCCAGTTGCGCGAGCAAGTCAAAGAAGAGTTGATCAATCGCCAGGTGATGGTGCAAGCTGCTGAGCAAGCCGGCATCGCCAAAGACCCGACCGTTGCGATTCAACTTGAGTTAAGTCGCCAAGGGATTATGGTTCAAGCTTTGATGGCCGACTATGTCAAAAAGAACCCCGTGACTGAGGCGACTGCAAAAGCCGAATACGACAAACTCAAAAAAGCCGAAGATGGTAAGTTTGAATACAACGTGCGTCACATTTTGGTAGACGACGAAAAAGTAGCCAATGATATACAGGCAAAACTTAAAGCCAAATCGGCTAAGTTTGAAGACTTGGCTAAGCAATCGAAAGACACTGGCTCTGCTGACAAAGGTGGTGACCTTGGTTGGGCGCCTAATACCAACTACGTTGAGCCCTTTGCTAAAGCGGTTGCTGCAACCAAGAAGGGTCAACTAGCCAGCGCACCCGTGCAGTCACAATACGGCTGGCACGTAATTGAAGTCATCGACATGCGCCCCATTGAGTTTCCTCCATTTGAGCAAGTTCGCCCACAACTTGAAGAAATGATGAAACAAACTGCACTGACCACCTTTCAGGCAGAACTGCGCGGTAAAGCGACGATTAAGTAACTGATGCGATCGGTTGGCGGCGGCCCTTACGGCGTCGGCAACAGACGTCACAAGCGTCAAGATTGAATGTACAAAGCCCCCAGTGATGACTGAATCAGCCATTACTGGGGGCTTCTCGTTTTTGATCCTACGCGCAAAAGCGTTGGCAACAAGAGTCGCCACTGCGCGACAAAACGTCTTTAAGCTTGCGCCAATAACGCGCGCAGACCGTCTTCGTCGAGCACAACAACGCCCAACTCGCGTGCCTTTTCAAGTTTGCTGCCCGCATCAACGCCCGCGACCACAAACGACGTTTTTCTTGAAACCGAACCAGTCACTTTGCCCCCTGCAGCGACGATTAGGCTTGAAGCCTCTTCGCGAGACCACACGGGTAGCGTACCCGTCAGCACAAAGGTTTTACCCGACAAGCCGGCGCTGCGCGCAGCCACCTCGGCCTGAGGTTCAACCCCTCGCGCACGTAAAGCATGCACGATCTCTTGGTTGTGCGTTTCGGCAAAAAAACGGGCGATCGAACCTGCCACGACGGGCCCCACATCATTGACGCCTAACAAGGCATCCACACTTGCCGCCATCACGCTCTCGATCGAGCCAAAGTGCAAGGCCAGATCACGCGCAGTGGTTTCGCCCACATGGCGAATCCCTAAGGCAAAAATTAAACGCCCAAGCGGCGGCTGTTTCGCCTGCTGTATCGCTGCAATCAAATTGTCTGCTGACTTTTGCCCCATGCGTTCAAAGCCCGCAAGCTCAGAGGCTTGTAAGGTAAAGATATCGGCAAGAGAATGAATCCGCGCGCGGTCGACGAGTTGTTCAACTAATTTTTCGCCCAGGCCCTCAATATCAAGTGCTTTGCGCCCCGCTGCGTGAATCAAACTTTGTTTACGCTGTGCGGCACAAAATAAGCCACCGGTGCAACGCGCAATCGCCTCGTCTTCAAGACGTTCAATCGCCGAACCGCACACTGGGCACGCGGTGACCATCACAAATTGCGGTGCAAACGCTGGGCGCTTTTCAAGTACAGGCCCAACCACTTCGGGAATGACGTCGCCCGCGCGACGCACAATCACCGTATCACCCACGCGCACGTCTTTACGACGAATCTCATCTTCGTTATGCAAGGTGGCGTTGGTGACTGTGACGCCACCCACAAATACCGGTGCCAAGCGCGCCACTGGCGTAATCGCCCCCGTGCGACCCACTTGCACTTCAATATCGAGCAAGGTGGTAAACGCCTCTTGCGCGGCAAACTTGTGTGCAATCGCAAAGCGCGGCGCACGCGCTACAAAGCCCAATATGCGTTGGGCATCAAGATCGTTGACTTTGTAGACGACCCCGTCAATGTCGTAGGGCAAGCTCGCGCGGCGCGCACCGACTTGTTCGTAATAACGCAACAAGTCAGCTGCACCTTGCGCCACGACGTGCTGCCTCACATTGACAGGCAGGCCTAAGCGCGCCATCCAGTCAAGCATGTCGCTGTGTTGGTCTAACTGCAAACCACCCACATCGCCCCAGCCATAGGCAAAAAATCTGAGCGGCCGTTGAGCCGTAATACGAGGATCGAGTTGTCGCAAACTACCGGCCGCAGCGTTACGCGGATTGACAAAGATTTTTTCACCACGCGTGCGTTGGGCTTCATTCAACGATGCAAAATCAGCGAGGTTCATGAATACTTCACCGCGCACTTCAAGCACCTCAGGTATCTCGTGAGGTTCGCCCGTTAAGCGCAGCGGAATCGACTTAATCGTGCGAATGTTACTGGTGACGTCTTCGCCGGTTTGCCCATCACCACGCGTGGCAGCCTGCACCAGCGTACCGCGATCGTAGCGTAAATTAATCGCTAAACCATCGAGTTTAAGTTCGCAAAAATAGTCAACCTGTTGATTGCCACTGAGCTTACCCGCCGCCTTGAGTGTGTCGGCCACACGTTTATCAAACGCAATGACGTCCTCAGGCTCAAAGGCGTTACCCAGCGATAACATCGGCACGGCATGGGTGACGCTACCAAAGGCCGTCAAGGGGGCTGCACCAACGCGCTGCGTGGGTGATTCGGGCGTTATCAGTTCGGGGGAGCTGGCTTCAAGCGCCTGCAACTCACGCATCAACAGGTCGTACTGGGCATCGCTAATCTGAGGCGCATCCTGCACGTAATACGCGTGATTATGTCGCTCGATCTCGTTGCGCAGCCAAGCTGCGCGCGTAAGGGCTTCTGTCATACACCGCCCAACAGGCGTTAAACAAATACGCGCAAGGCGCGCGCACTACCTGCATTCAAACCAGCATGCTCAAGATTGACGTAGACTGATTTGAGTTGCTCGTCGATTAAAAACTCGGCGCCTGGTTGGAGCGCGCGATCTTGATCGTCAACCAGCTCAGCCCCCAAACGTTGCGCAAGTTCTTGGCCAATCTCAGCCATACGCCCAAAGGCACGTGTATCGACGGGGCTACGTGGAACATCCAATAGCAAACTTAAGCGATCGACCCCGGCCATGCCTGCGTCAAACGATTCTTCGTCGGCGCGTGAAAGTGTAAAACAGACAAATCCATGATCACCGCACCAGGCAAAACGCCCTTGGTAGGGGACAAAACCCATCGCTTGTGCTGCGCTACTGACATCTGCCACTGAGCGCACCCCTGCCAAAAGCAGGGTCAAGCCCACCTGCGTATCCAACCCCTCGCAGACCTGGTCTAAGCGCTGTGCCAGTTCAACCACTTGCTGTTGCTCGGGTGCCTCGAGCGTGCACTCGAGCTGATCGGCTAAGGTTTGAGCGCGTGTAAAAATTTGCGACCATTCGATCGCGTTTAAAGCACCACTACGGTTCGCCAACAGGATGGCTAACTGAACCGAAATATATTGATCTTGCGGATCAATCTGCAAAGAAAGCTGACCTTGTACATTTTGCACAAAGACCCTAACTGCTTTGCGACCGGCGACGCGCAAGGGCATGAGTAAGGGCGCCAAATCTTCGCCCGCCATGGGCCCCTGAAATGTCAGTTCAATGACTGCCTCGGTGGCTGAGTCAGGTTCAAGCGCATCGGTGTCGGGTGCGCCCTGAGCGCCACCGGTGAACGGCAAGACCACTGCCCCACCCCCCAAGCCAGGCTCGCGCCGCCCACTCGGACTAAAGCTTGGCTCACCCAAAAGGGGATCTTGATCAATTTTAGGTAACTCAGCCTGCATGCGCCTGCGCACACGTAAATCTTGAATCCAATTAAAGCCCAGCAGCAGCAAAATAACGGCTGCGCCCAAAACAATCAGATAGATCTGCAACTCACTCATCTGTAGATCCTCGAATTAAGCCGCTTCGGTTGCAAGTTGCAGCGCCGATTCAATATCAACTGCCACAATTCTTGATACACCTTGCTCTTGCATGGTCACACCAATCAATTGTCGTGCCATTTGCATTGCAATTTTATTATGCGAAATAAATAGAAATTGCGTGTGCTCTGACATGCTTCCCACCAAATTAGCATAACGCTCAGTGTTGGCATCATCAAGCGGCGCGTCCACCTCGTCAAGCAGGCAGAAAGGCGCAGGGTTCAGTTTAAATAAGGCAAACACCAACGCGGTTGCGGTCAGGGCCTTTTCTCCGCCCGACAGCAGATGGATTGAGGTGTTGCGTTTTCCGGGTGGCTGAGCCATCACTTGCACGCCGGCGTCTAAAATCTCGTCGCCTGTCATGATGAGCCGGGCCTCGCCCCCACCAAAAAGCTTAGGAAACAACTCACCGAAGTGCGTATTGACCTCATTAAAGGTCGTTTGCAACAAATCACGGGTTTCACGATCGATTTTATGGATCGCATCTTCGAGCGTATTGATGGCCGTTTGCAGGTCTAAGAATTGCGCATCAAGATAACCTTTACGTTCGCGCGATTCATTGAGTTCGTCAAGCGCGGCTAAGTTCACCGACCCCAAGCTTTCGATTTTTTTGGTAATGCGTTGCACTTCGGTTTGCAACCAAGCAGGGCGTGACCACTCTTCGGGCTGATCGACCAGCGAGGCCTGTACCGCCGCACGGTCAACCTGACGCTCGTTGAGTTGCTCGGCAAACTGTTCAGCGGCCAGACGGGCGGCTTGCTCTTGCAGCTGCAACTGCATGATGCGTTCGCGGCGTGGCTCAAGCGAGCGCTCAAGCGTCAGCCGCTCTTCATCGGCTTCGCGCAACTGCGCTGCCAGGGTGTCCATCTCGATGCGTACTCGCCCCAACGCTTCTTCGCGCTCGGCACGCAGCTCAAGGGCTTCTTGCAAACCCGCTTCAGCCGCAGCGGCATCGAGTGTTGTCAGATCAGATTCAAGCGTGATGAGTTCTTGCTGCGCTCGCGTATTTTGCTCGTTTGCGACTTGCAGATTGCGTTGCAACTCGGCAATGCGCGCACGAATGCCACGCTCGTTGAACTCAGCCTCTTGGGCACCACGCTCTTGGTCGCGCAGGCGATCGCGGGCCGTTTGTGCCTCATCGGCCAACGCTTCTCCTGCCATTTCAGCCTCAGAGTAGGCCTCTTGCAAAGTGGCGATTTCGGCGTCGAGCTCTTCAAAACGCGTCTCGGCTTCGATTTTGGTGGCGTGTAATTCTTCTTGTTGCGAGGCAACTTCGGCCAAGTCTTGCTCAAGCCGACCTGAGCGCTCACGGGTTTGTTCAACCTGCTGAAGCAGACGAGTGTGCTCAAGCTGCAAATCGTGCAAGCGGCGGGTAATTTCACCGACACGCTGACGCAGGGGCGGCAAGGCTTGCGAAACCTGTTGCCACGCGGCTTCGGCCTGCGCCACCGCCGAGCGCGACTGATCGGCGATCAGTTGGCGCGCCTTGATTTCGCGCTGCAGGTTTTCGATTTCTTGCTGACGCGCCAGTAAACCCGCTTGTTCAGAGTCTGGGGCATAAAAGCGCACGCTGTGGGCATCCACCAAATGCCCGCCCTGCACCACTAGCAAGGCACCCGCCGGCAGTGAGGCACGCAGAGCTAATGCTTCAGTAATATCTTTTGCAATAAAGACGTGTCCAAGCCATGACTGCAGCAAGGTGCGCAGCTCTGGATCACTAATACGCAACAACGAGGTCAGCGGCGTAAAGCCGGTTGGTGCGGCCATCGCCGCAGCGGCCACCGGCAATTGATAAAACGCCAGACGCGCCGGAGGCGCATCGGCCGCAAAGGCACGCGCCCAATCTAGATTGCGCACCTCAAGGCCCGTCATGCGCTCATTGAGCACTGCCTCGATCGCGGTCTCCCAGCCCGGCTCGACATGTAGCTTTTGCCACAAGCGACCCAAAGTCGTGAGTTCGTGCTTGGCCAACCAAGGCTCGAGCGCCCCTTTCTTTTGCACATCTTCTTGCAGGCGCACCAAGGCCGACAAGCGGGCGTCTAAGCGCGCCAAAGCCTCGGCTTCAGTCAACGCTGTTTGCTGTGCCTGATTACGCTGGGCGTCAGCCTGCGGCAAGCGGTCTTCAAGCTCAACGAGTTTGCCTTGCGCTTCTTCAAGAAGCTCTTCAGAAGAGATCTTGTCACCGGTTAATTGCTCGAGCGCAGCCAAATCAGGAGACTCGACCCCTTTTAATTCTTGCTGCAGGCGTTCGCGACGTAACTCAAGCGCTTGCAGTTGACGATCAGAATCGCGCTGCGTTTGCGCCGCCAACGCCAAGCTTTGTTCGACCCGCGCCAACGCGATGCGCATCTCTTCGCGCGTGGCTGCCGCCGTGCGTACACGGGTTTCAATTTCAGGCAAACCGGCTTGGGCCGCCAACGCCAAATCGCGCGCCTCTTCAGAGCGCGCTGCGCTAGTGGCCAGCTCGTCTTCACCTTCTAAGATTTGTTCTTGGCAGTGCTCGCGTTGAGACTCCCATTCAGTAATTTGTACCTGCAATTGCGCGCGTCGGGTTTGCACCCGGTTACGCGACTCAACCACATGCCGGATCTCAGCTTCTAGGCTGCTAACTTTGGCATTAGCCTCATACAGAGCCCCCTGCTCAGCGTGCACGGCATCACCGGCCGCGTAATGCGCTTGGCGTCGCGATTCAAGCGCGGCCTCACTGGCCCGCAAGCCAGCCGTTGAGGCCTCGAGTTCGGTGTGGGCACGCTCAATGTTCTGCTGCGTACGATCGCGCTCTTCTTGAGCCGCTGCCTCTTTTAAAAACCACAAGGCATTTTGCTTAGCTTCGCCTTCAGTTTGCAGGCCGCGGTATTCGCGCGCCACTTCGGCCTGACCTTCAAGCTTTTCAAGTTGAGAACCAAGTTCACGCAAAATATCTTCGACACGCACAAGATTTTCTCGAGTGTCTGATAAGCGATTTTCAGTTTCACGACGGCGCTCTTTGTAGCGCGAGACACCAGCGGCCTCTTCAAGGTAGACGCGCAACTCTTCAGGCTTGGCTTCGATCAGACGATTAATCATGCCCTGGCCGATAATCGCGTACCCTCGCGAACCTAAGCCCGTACCCAGAAAAATATCGTACACATCGCGACGCCGGACTTGCTGGTTATTGATGAAGTAGCTGCTGGTGCCGTCTCGGGTTAACACCCGACGCACCGCGATTTCGCCATAGCTGGCCCATTGCCCGGTAGCACGACCATCGCTATTATCAAACACCAGCTCGACCGAAGCACGTGCCGAGGCCTTACGCTGACTTGAACCACTAAAAATCACGTCTTGCATCGACTCGCCACGCAACTCAGAAGCACGACTTTCGCCCATCACCCAACGTACCGCGTCGATGATGTTAGATTTGCCGCAACCATTGGGCCCCACCACGCCGACTAGCTGGCTAGGTGTTGGGATCACGGTCGGATCGACAAAAGATTTGAAGCCGGCAAGTTTGATCTGGGTCAGGCGCACAATAGTTAGACACAATTTGGGATGGAATACCCTTGATCATAACGCAGCCTGAGGCGAATTTAGCCTTGGCAGCCGGCGTAAACGGCTGCCCCGACTGAATCTTTACCAAGGGCAATCCCTCATTTCACTTTTGCCCAAACTCCTGCATTGTGACGTGCCTGCGCTTTAACCAAACACCAAAAGATCTGTCGGTATACTCGGACAGGCGAAAATAAGGGTATAGCCGGTGAACCTAACAAGGTTCTGTCGGCATTTTGAATTCAACCCCTTTAAAAAAGGCGCTCGACTTGAACAAAGGCTTTTTTACCGTTATGGCCGCGCAAGCGCTGTCTTCGCTTGCCGACAACGCGCTTTTTATTGCTGCGATCGCACTGATTCAACAGCTGCACGGCCCCGATTGGATGGCCCCCATGATGAAATGGTGGTTTGCTGCGTCTTACGTGCTGCTTGCGGCCTTTGTAGGCGCCATTTCAGACTCTTACCCTAAAGGGCGGGTCATGTTCGTGACCAACGCCATTAAGGTGAGTGGTTGTGCCCTCATGTTTTGCTATGCGTTTTTAGGCTTATCAGATAGTGCACAGGTCAATCTCGTGTGCGTCGCCTACGCCTTAGTTGGCATTGGGGCGGCTGCGTATTCACCCGCCAAATACGGCATCGTGACTGAAATGCTACCCCCCTTGCAACTTGTAAAAGGCAATAGCTGGATTGAAGGGTTAACGATCTTATCGATTATTCTTGGAACCCTGGTAGGCGGTGTGCTCGTATCGCCTGCGGTCTCTGGCTGGTTGCTCGCGCACCCGTGGCTCAGTGGCGTTGTAAAAACACCGGCCGAGGCCGCGATTTTGGTCATTGCGCTGGTCTACGCAGCGGCTGCAATCTGCACCTTGATGATCCCTAGTACCCACATTCAATATCCGAAGCAACAGAAAAATCCGGTCCTTCTGCTCAAATCTTTTTGGGGCTATGTGCGTATTCTCTGGAAAGACAAGCTTGGGCAGATTTCGCTGGCGGTCACGACCTTATTTTGGGGAGCCGGTGCCACCTTGCAACTGATCGTGATCGAATGGGGGCGCAGCCACTTGGGCTATCGCCTGGATCAGGCATCTATTTTGATGGGGATCACGGCAATCGGCACTATCGTGGGCGCCGTGCTTGCGGGCCGGGTCGCCTTGCCACGGGCGCTAACCGTCTTGCCGCTCGGCGTAGCGATGGGCTTCATCGTATTGTTGATGCCCTTTGTGCAGTCTTCTTGGACAATCAATTTCTTAGGCGTCGACTTGCCCTGGGCTGCCTACATTCTGTTGATATTAATTGGCTTGACCTCGGGCTATTTTGTCGTGCCTATGAACGCGTTGCTGCAACATCGTGGTCACGTGTTGTTGTCAGCGGGCCACTCGATTGCGGTACAAAATTTTAACGAGCAGTTAAACATTCTATTGATGGTGGCTATTTACACCATACTACTTTGGCTTAATCTGTCGATTAGCATCATCATCGCGATCTTTGGCATACTCGTGGCCGGCATGATGCTGGTAATAATGCGCTGGAATCAAATTAACCTCAAACACAATCCCAGGCTGCTCGAAGAGATTGGACAAGAGGGGCACGGCAAAGCGCTGTAACGGGACTACGCCGCGCACTTGGAGGGCGAGGTGTATCTGGCGCTGCAGCGCGAGCAGCGTGACTAGCGCTGCAGGGTACGAAGCAGCTGCAGATCTTGCCACGCCGCCGCCTTATCAGCGGGGTGGTTCAGCAAGTGGGCGCTGTGATAGCTAGCAACTAAGGGGATTTTTTGCCCCGCCACTTCAAACGCGTGCACCCGGCCGCGCAAGTTTTGCAAAGGTTCGTCGGTGTTCAAAAGTGTTTGTGCCACATTGCGACCTAAGGCCAAAATACTAAAAGGTCGCAATAGTTCAAGCTGACGCACTAAGTAAGAATGACATGCTGCGATCTCTTCGCGTTGCGCCAGCCGGTTGCCGGGTGGCCGACATTTCACCAGATTAGTCAGGTACACGTCGCGTGTACGCGCACTACCGATAGTTGCCAACATTTGATCCAGTAAGGCTCCAGACTCGGCCATAAAAGGCAGTCCCTTGCGGTCTTCTTGCTCGCCTGGGCCATCACCAATCACCAAAATAGCAGGCTGCGTTACACCTTGCCCCATCACAACTTGGTCACGCTGACGACACAGCCCGCACGCTTGACACGCACTAGCCGCAAGCGTTAGCGACTCAAGATCGGGGGCCGCAGCGGCAGCCGCCTGCGTCAGGGCCGTCATGGCAGCAATACTCACCGCACTCATCGGTGCCGCTGCTTGTTGAGACTTAGCAGCAGCACCGCGAGCGGTCGAGC
Organism: Burkholderiaceae bacterium; assembly: GCA_044338955.1. Classification (GTDB taxonomy): domain Bacteria; phylum Pseudomonadota; class Gammaproteobacteria; order Burkholderiales; family Burkholderiaceae_B; genus Zwartia. The sequence goes on along the minus strand of JBIIWK010000069.1, from coordinate 2,768 downwards.
GCCCTGCAGACGTCGGTGCTGATGCTGAGGCTGTTGACGCTATTGCCCCGCCCGCAACTGTGCTCTGCTGACTAGGCGCTGCGCTGGGAATTGACGCAACAGCTGTTTGCAACTGCGCCTCATTTTTGACCGACACAGAGGCTGCACCGGTGGGACCGACAGTGGGTACGGCACGCGTATCGCCAGGCAGCCAAGGCTTATCAATACCCAACTCGCGCAACCACGCCAGCTGCAAGGCCGAGTATTGCAAGGGCTTTGGATCGGGGCTGGGCGTCATACTTGTCAGAGGGGCTTAAGATTGATCAAACGTTTTCTTCAAGACATACGCGTCTTCGCGCGCGCCTCGACCAGCAGGATAGTAATCCCGGCGCACGCCAATCTGATTAAACCCTTCGCGGGCATAAAAAGCGAGAGCCGCGTCATTTGAGGGGCGCACCTCAAGCAGCAGCCCTTCTGCGCTTTGGGCTTGCGCGCTGCGCGTAATTTGCGCTAATAATTGTTGCGCATAACCTTGGCGCTGATGGTCAGGGGCGACTGCGATCACCAAAATATGGGCGACATCGGGCGCCAGCATCGCAACACAGAAGCCCAGTAATTCAGCGCCCTGCCGTAAAACCCAAGCCTCATAACCTGCGGCCAGTGCATCTTCGAAATTTTTAAATGTCCAGGGAAACGACTGTACCGCACGCTCGATTTCAAGGGCGTCGGGCACGTCAGTTGCCGTCATGGGCACCAAAGCCGCTTGGCCCGGCGCTCGGGCGCGCGGATTGCCGCCCTCTCCTAGGGCGCGTTCGGCGACGGTAAACGCCACACGGTCACGCAAGTAAAGAGGCGCAGCATGCTCGGGCAACACGATTTGACCTGTATGCCAACCCCGCAAGGCCAAAGTCGCCACCGCCTGTGCGTTTGGGCGTGCCTGCAGATCGTCAGGGTGGCACTCAATGGGCAAACTTGCTACCGCCCCCGTCAGACCCCAGCCTTCGCCCACGTAACAGACGCCCACAGCGTCAGGTGAACGGCTGCGCCACAGCGGTAAGCGTTGCGCAACAAAGGCCGACAGCTGCGCAGCAGGCACCAACACGGGGGGTTGCAAAACCACTAAGCCATGCGCAACATCATCCACATACGCCGCAAAGTAGGCTTCATCCATGCGTGCGTCAAGCGCTGCCAAAATCAAATGCTGCGGTGAACGCCCAGCCGCCTGCACAGCCACAGCGGGCAACGCGCCAATCGGTATCAAGGGGATTTGCAGCGCCAAACCCATGCCCTGGGCCACCCCGCAGGCCACGCGAATGCCAGTAAAGGCACCCGGGCCCTGACCAAATGCCACCGCACTCAACAACCCGCGCTCGATGCCGCATTCAGCTAACAAGGCACTGACCATCGGCAAAAGATTTGCCGCATGACCTGCCGTACCCTCAAGTTGGCGCTGCACGACGTCCACACTCGCCCCTTGCTCAGTTAGTAGCGCAACCGAACAGGTGGTCGTAGAGGTTTCAAGGGCCAAAATGTGTGTCATAGCGGTATTGTATTAGCTTGCAGGCGCCTGAACCGCGAGCAGGATTGCGCGGGGCGCCGCAATGAGCGCTACGCAGCGCTCGACAAACTGAGATCGAGTTGAGTCGGATCAATTCGAGGTCGCTGTGCGATCAGTGACGCCGCGAACCGCCACGCCCGCCATGCGAATTTGAAGTTGTTGCTGGACGTGCACCGTGGTGGGTGCCAGCCGCTTGAACTGCCCCTGCGCCGCCCCCATGGTTTTGCATGTATTGCTGCGTATGTTGCCGAGCTTGATTTAGGTGCTGTTGCGCGGCGGGTGTCACGCCATGATTGGGGTAGCGATAAGGGACGTTATTGCGATGCGCGCCGTTATAAGCCCAATAACTTGCCCCCCCCACGCGCGCGGGATAGCGATAACCGGGCGCGTTATACGCGTTATTAAAGCGGTTGTAGTAACCATTGTTGATATATATCGAGCCATATCCCCAATAGGGTGTGGCCCACAGGGCAGCACCCGCACCCACGCCTACGCCTACGCCGAAGACCATCGCACCCCAGCCAGGGTTATAAACCGGATAGGGCTGGTAAGCAGGATACGGCCAGGCACCGTACACCACCATTGGGTTATATGTTGGCACGTAGACGATCTCTGGGTTGGCCGGCATGATGATGATATTTGACAGCGGGTCAGTCGAGACCACCATCTGCGCGCCCGATTGCAAATGCCCTGCTTGTCGCGCGTTTGACCTTAACGCTTGCACCGCCTGCATGAGCTCACTGGGCTGCACCAAGTAGGCATCGCCCAAACGGTGCGTCCATTCAAGTTGATGACCCAGCAGCTTTAAAGCCTCAGGAAAATGCACTAGCGACTTCACACTGTTATCCCAACGCTGTTGCGCCAGCGCCGCCTCTAAGGCGTTGCCTGATAAGCGATTGTTCTGCAACCAAATCGTGGCCGATGCGACCTCAAGTGGATAGGTGGCCGCCATTAACATCTGGGCGAGCAACGCATCTGGGTACAAAGCTACCGGTGCGACTAACGCTTGCAGCTCGGGTAGAGAGGCAATATTGGCTGGGCCACTTGGCTGGTTACTAGGCCGAGCCGGCGCTTGAGCAAGGGGCGCCCTCAGCGGGGCAGCGCTCTGGGCGACCGGCAAAGGCGTTGTCGGCGCTTGTGCCCAAGCACTCGCAACAAACAGCCACGAAGCCCCAAGAACCGCAGACCAATACGTTTGCCGACTCATATGTACTGCTCGCCTAATCAAAAT
>JBIIWK010000307.1:0-3746 GCA_044338955.1 Burkholderiaceae bacterium | reverse complement strand
GGGCGTTGGCAGCTTTCTGGGGCAAGTTTTGGGGGTATATTTTTGACGCATAGCTGGCGCTCATGTCACGGCGGTCGGCATTTGGCAGAGATTTTGTTCTGGAATATGGATAACGTGAAGATGGCGAACCCCAAAACGGGTCAATGTAATTGTCCCGCGGGGTTCTCTCCTATGCTTCTGGCTGCCTGGCGCTTCCAAGAGCAGGAATCTGGTGAATATCGTAGCTTTATGTGCCTGCGGTAGTGCGGCGGGCGGGTTCGGGCATAGCCTTTATACTAGGGGCTTAATTCAAGGGTCACACCGCTTGGGCGGTGTGACGGTCTGCTTACTTCCTTCAGTGCTGCGCGATGAAAACGTCCGAAATCCGTCAAAAATTTTTGCAATATTTTCAATCTCAGGGGCACACTGCTGTTCCCTCTTCATCGCTTGTGCCCGGCAATGACCCAACCTTGCTGTTTACCAATTCGGGGATGGTGCAATTTAAAGACGTCTTTACCGGAAAAGATTCGCGCCCCTACACGCGGGCGACCTCGTCGCAACGCAGCGTACGTGCCGGCGGCAAACACAACGATCTTGAAAATGTTGGCTATACCGCCCGCCATCACACCTTTTTTGAAATGTTGGGCAACTTTAGCTTCGGCGATTATTTCAAACACGACGCCATTAGATTCGCTTGGGCCATGCTGACTGAGGTGTACGCTTTGCCCAAAGAAAAACTTTGGGTCACCGTTTACCAAGAGGATGACGAGGCCTACGGCATCTGGCACAACGAAATCGGAATCCCAGCCGAGCGCATCGTGCGCATTGGTGATAACAAGGGTGCACGGTACGCGTCAGACAATTTTTGGCAAATGGCAGAAACGGGCCCTTGTGGCCCTTGCACCGAGATTTTTTACGATCACGGACCTGACGTTTGGGGTGGCCCACCTGGCTCGCCAGACGAAAACGGCGACCGCTACATCGAAATTTGGAACCTCGTATTTATGCAGTTTGAGCGCGACGCGTCTGGCACGCTGACGCCGTTGCCTAAGCCTTGCGTTGACACCGGGATGGGGCTTGAGCGCTTGGCTGCGGTATTGCAGCACGTACATTCAAATTACGAAATCGATTTATTTGCTGCCTTGATTGCGGCTGCTTCACGTGAGACGGGATGCAAAGACTTAACGCATAACTCGCTTAAGGTGATTGCCGATCATATCCGTGCGTGCAGCTTTTTGATCGTAGACGGCGTGATCCCAAGCAACGAAGGGCGGGGTTATGTGTTGCGGCGCATCGTACGCCGTGCTTTGCGTCATGGCTATAAGCTGGGTCAAACCAAACCATTCTTTTATTTGATCGTCAAAGATCTCGTCAACGAGATGGGGCAGGCTTATCCAGAGTTAGCAAAAGCTGCGAGCCGCGCTGAACAAGTGCTCCGGCAAGAAGAAGAACGGTTCGGCGAGACCCTTGAACATGGCATGAAAATTCTCGACGTTGCGCTAGCGGCGTTACCGGCCGCCAAGCCGGGTAGCCAAACGTTACCCACGCTCGATGGCAACACCGTGTTCACGCTGTATGACACGTATGGGTTTCCCTTTGACCTGACGGCCGACATTTGTCGCGAGCGCAATGTCGAGGTCGATGAAGCTGGGTTCAATACGGCCATGGATCGTCAGCGCGATCAAGCGCGCGCCGCTGGAAAATTCAAAATGGCCGAGGGGCTGGTGTATCACGGTGCCTTGACGCAATTTGAAGGTTATGAGCATCTCGAAACTGAGGCAAAGATTTTAGCGTTGTATGTGGGTGGGGCTGCCGTTGAGCAAGTTTCAGCAGGCCAAGACGCTATTGTGGTGCTCGACACGACACCGTTCTACGCTGAGTCGGGTGGGCAAGTGGGTGATACAGGGCAGTTGCTCGGCGCTCAAGGCGCAGCCACGTTTGCGGTGCTGGATACGCAAAAAATTCAACCCAACGTGTTTGGTCATCATGGCAAGCTCTCGGCCGGCACACTAAAGCTTGGGCAGCAGGTCAGTGCTCAAGTTGATACCGCGTATCGCGCACGCACCGTACGCAATCACTCGGCCACACACTTAATGCATAAAGCGTTGCGCGAAGTGTTGGGCAGTCATGTGCAGCAGCGCGGTTCGCTGGTAGATGCCGACAAAACTCGCTTTGACTTTGCCCACGATGCGCCGATCTCCGACGCCGACATCGCGAAAGTCGAGATCCTGGTCAACGCTGAGGTGCTGGCAAATCATGCCGCGCGGGCTCAGGTGATGTCTTATGACGACGCGGTAAAAGGCGGTGCAATGGCGTTGTTTGGCGAAAAATACGGCGATACAGTTCGCGTGTTGGATATTGGTTTTTCGCGCGAATTGTGCGGTGGCACCCACGTTGCTCGCACGGGTGACATCGGGCTGTTTAAAGTCGTATCCGAAGGTGGCGTCGCGGCGGGTGTGCGACGTATTGAAGCGGTAACAGGTAGTAACGCTTTGGCCTGGGTGCAAAACTTAAATGCGACCGCGCTCCGTGCTGCCGCCGCACTCAAAACACAGCCAGCCGAGTTGCCCGAGCGTATTGCAATGCTCCAAGAGCAGCTCAAAGGCGTTGAAAAAGAGCTCGAGCAAGCGCGTGCCAAGCTGGCCTCAAGTGCCGGTAATGCCTTGACAGATCAGGCGCTCACAGTCGGGGCAGGGTTCAAGTTGTTGGTGACAGAAGTGCAGGGCGTTGACCCTAAAGACTTGCGTTCAATGGTGGATCAACTCAAAGATCGCCTCAAATCTGCAGTGGTGTTACTCGCCGCGCGCTCAGCCGATGGCAAAATTAGTTTAGTGGGTGGCGTGACCGCTGATTTGTCAGGCAAGATCAAGGCTGGCGATTTGGTTGGTTTTGTGGCGACTCAGGTTGGGGGCAAAGGCGGCGGGCGCCCTGACATGGCGATGGGCGGTGGCACCGATTTAGCGGCACTTTCGGGTGCTTTGGCCAGCGTAAAAGCGTGGGTTGAGTCGCGTTAAGGCGACCCAGCGCACGTTGCCGTGATCCGAGGGCTAAACGTGACCGCGTCAAGGCAGTTTGGTCACGCATTCAAGGTTAATCATGACTGACTCTTCTGCAGGTAGCACTCCCGAGTTCCAGCACACCGTCGATGCGGTCGGGCTGGCGTGCCCCCTGCCGATTTTGCGGGCAAAAAAAGCACTTGCCATAATCTCGCCGGGCGAGGTCTTACGTGTGATCACTACCGATCGCGGCGCGGTGCGCGACTTTCAGGCCTTTTGTCGGCAAACAGGTAACGAACTTTTGGCGCAAGTCGATGAGGCTGAGCAAGTCACCCATTATCTGAAACGGCGCCTGAAACAAGCGGTAACAACGACCTAGTCGCTTTGCTAAAGCCAGCGGTCAAGATCTCCTAGTGCCCTGATCAAAGCAGCGGTAATGACCCCCTAGTCTCGTGGGCAAAACCGGTCGCGACCGGCCACCAGCTTCTTGGGCAAACTTGGCGGCAGTCACCCCCTAGGCTTTTGGTAAAAGGGTGCTATACTGCTGGACTTTCCTGAACATTTTCAAGGTATTACCTATGGTCGTGATTCGCCTGGCCCGTGGCGGCTCCAAGAAGCGTCCTTTTTACAACCTCGTAGCGACCGATTCTCGTGATCGCCGTGATGGTCGTTTCATTGAGCGCGTTGGTTTTTATAACCCCGTTGCGAATGCAAACGAAGAGCGTCTTCGTATTGCGCTTGACCGTGTCAGTCACTGGACTGGTGTGGGTG